>NZ_JBHVAK010000028.1:0-80612 GCF_042667085.1 Nocardia sp. NPDC057353 | reverse complement strand
GGCCGGGAGCGCAACCGCTCCCGGCCTTCTCGGCTACTGCCCGGTAACTACTAGCCGGTACGAACCCGGAGCCCGGGGTTGTCGGAGAGCACCACGCTCACCGGCTGCGCGAAGAGCTGCGGCACATTGCCGGTCAGCGCGCCGATCAGGTTGGGGATGGCACAGACCGGGTAGTCGGCGACCGACGAGGCGCTGGAGATGCCGAGCGCCATCCGGCCGGAGACCAGCGGGCCGCCGGAGTCGCCGGGGAGCGCGCAGATGGTGGCGGAGAAGCTCTGGGTGAGCTCCCGGTCGCCGACCTGGACGGTCTGGTCGATCGCGTTCACCACGCCGCAGCTGAAGCCGGTGCGCGAGCCGGACTTGCAGACCGGGGCGCCGACGACCGGGCTGGCCACGCCGTCGATGGCGATCGGGGCGGCATTGCCCGCCCGCACGGTGTTGTTCTCGAAGCGCGCGGCCACCTGGTCGTTCACCCGGATGATCGAGTAGTCCTGGTTGCCGAGGACCGACTTCTGGAAGCTGCCGAGCTGTGCGCCGAGCCGGTCGGGGCCCGCCATCTCGTAGACGCCCGCCGCATTGCCGGTGCCCGCCGACGGGATGTCGGGGTTGCAGTGGCCCGCGCTGATGTTGACGACGTTGCCGTTGCGGTCGGTGCCGTTGAACCCGAGCGAGCAGCGCAGCGAGGTGTCGCCTGCGACCGAGGCGTAGCCGTCACCGGCGGCCAGCGGGCCACCGGGGTTCGCCTCGGCGATCGCGCCCGCCTGCAGCTGCGCCTGCTCCCCCGCGATCGGCGGGGCCATGACGATCACCCGGGAGGGGTCGACGAAGCTCGGCATCGGCAGCCCGGCCTGGTCGACCCGGACGGCGATGCTGTTGTTCACGGTGTCGATGACGACGCCGCGCACCAGGTTCGCGATCTCGGCGGGCTGGCCCTCCAGCCAGCGCTCGAAGGCGCTCTTCTCGCCGCGCAGCGCCGCCTCGCTCTTGGCGACGTTGCGCACCTCGAACCCGGCGGACTCGGCGGCCTGCCTTGCCTCGTCGGCGCCGGGGCCCTGGGAGAGCGCGACCACCGCGCGGCCCGCGTCGTCCAGCCACGCGCCGCCGAACACCTGCGGGAACTGCCGCTGGGCATTGGTGGCGAAGGCCGCGACCTGCTGCGCCACGTCGGCGCGGTTCAGGTACTCGTCCGCGGAGATCTTCAGATCGCGCTGCACGGCGGCGATCAGATCGGCGGGCAGCTCGGCTGCGGGCGCCGGGTCGGCGGTGGCGACTGCCGCGGTGGGGCCGAACAGCAGCACCGCCGCCGAGGCCGCGATCACGGTCTTTCGGAATGTGCCGGAGCGGGCGGCGGGCCGCCTGCGGCCGTTGCGTGGCAGAAGCATGCCCAGACTATATGGTGTGCGGTCCGCTATCACTACTCGTCCCCTGTGCTGCGTGGCTACGATTCGGGCAGATCCGGCGCGTGTCGGCGGTCACCGACGGGTTGCCGGGTTTCAGCTGGTGACCGGCTTGGTCCGGACGGTGATCCCGGAGCCCGCGCCACCGCCGGAGGCGGCGTCGATCTCGGCCAGGATGGGCCGGATCGGAATGCCGAGGGTCGCGGTGCCGCCGTACTGCGCGAGCGCCACGTTGGCCTCGTTGCAGTTCGGTGCGTCGGCCGCGTTCGACCCGCTGGTGATGCCGAGGGCGAGCGTGCCGGAGACGATCGCGCCGCCGCTGTCGCCGCCGAGGGTGCAGGCGGAGCTGGCGAAGCCGCGGATGGTCCGGCTCTCCCCCTCCGCGGTGAAGAGCTGGGTCTCCACCCGGTCCGCGACGACGAAGCCGCAGGTGAAGGTGGAGGACTGGCCCGACTTGCAGATCGGCGCGCCGGTGATCGGGTCGCCGATGCCGGTGATGTTCAGGGTGGTGCCATTGGAGCCGCGCACCGACGGCTGGTCCATGCCGAGCCCGACCGCGCGCTCGTTCAGCTCGATCAGCGAGAAGTCGAGGCCGCTGGCGCCGCCCAGGTTGGCCTGCACGAAGGTGCCGAGCTCCGGGCTGTTCGGGATGTCCCTGACGTTCGGCTGGTAGACGGTGGCGCGCTGGTCGCCCTGGTCCAGCTTGGGGTCGCAGTGGCCCGCGCTGATGTTCAGCGCCCGGCCCGCGGCGTCCACGCTGTTGAAGCCGAACGAGCAGACGTCGACGCCCTGCAGGTTCTCGTCCTGCAGCGACAGCGTCGAGGTGATGTAGGTGTCGCCCGCCATCGGCCTGCGCTCCACCGGCCCGCCGCCGCCGGGGGTCAGGATGACCTTCACGTTGGCGATCAGCGTCGGCAGGTTCAGCATGTGCCCGGTGGGGGTGTTGGCGACGCTGACCACCAGCTGGCTGTTCAGGAAGTCGACCGCGACCGACTGGATGGCCTGCGCGACCTCCTTCGGCAGCGTGTCGACGAACTGGCCGAACTGCTGCAGCGCGCCCTCCAGGCCGTCGGCGTTCACCGGCGCCAGCCGGGTCTGGTAGCCGTCGGCGGTGGCGATCTGCGCGGCCTCGGGGGAGGTCACCGCGACCACCGGGTTGCCGTCCTGGCCGATCCAGGCGCCCGCGAAGTCGGCGGGGCGCTCGGCGCGGAAGTCACTGGCGTAGGTGCGCAGCTGCTGGGCGCGGGCGGCGCGGTCCAGGTACTCGACGGGGGTCATCTGCAGGTCGCGGGCGATCGCCTGGACCAGCTCGGCGGGGAGCGCGTCGGCGGCGAGCTGCTCCGGCGCCGCGGAGGCGGCCCCGGAGCAGAGCAGGGGAGCGAGGATAACGGTCGTCGCGGCGGCGATGCCTGCTGCCCTGACCGCGGCGCGACGCGCCACCGGCTTGCTCATGAAGTCCCTTCGTCGGCACCGACGTGCCAGCCATCAGTGGGAACAGCAAGCCGTACCCATCAGGAAATGCTCATCCACGGACCGCCCGCACGCGGAAAGTCCGGTCAGCGCAACACTCTAGGGCACGAACGCGAATCGGTCGTGGGCAATCGTGGACCGGAATGTTCCGGGTACGAGAACCGGGCGGTCGGACCGTTCACGGGCTACCCGGCAGACTGAAGGTCGTGAAATAGGGCGGGTACGTCGGCGGCCACGGCTGCTGCCACGGGGCCCGCGGCGGCGTGGTCCGCCGCGTGGTGGTCGCCGTCGCGCTCGGCGCCGTCGTCGTGGTGACCTCGCTGGTCGGCGGGGGTGGCGGCGGTGGCTCGGGCGTCGGCTCCGGCTCGGTGGTGGTCGTGGTGATCACCACCGGCGGGGCGGTGCTGACCGGCAGTTCGGGCAGCGGCGGCGGCGCCGTGGTCGAGGTGACCGGCGGCAGCGACGATTGGGCATCCGGCAGCGGCGGCACCTTCGGCTCCCCCGACTCGCGGAAGAACAGCGCCACCCCGATCCCGCCGAGCACCGTGCCGAGCGCGACCGCGGCGGCGATCAGCAGCACGATCCGGTTCGGGCGGCGGGCGGGCGCGGCGGGCGGCACGGTGGTGGGGGCGGCCGTCGCGGCCTGCGGCTCCTCCGGCTCGGTGGGGACCACCCCGGCGGCGGGCATGGCGGCCGAGTACGCCTGCGGCTGCGCGCCGCCGTCCACGCTCGGGATGACGTCGGTGACCTCGAGCGCGTGCACCGGCGGCTCGGACGGGTCCGGCGGGGTGGTGCCCGCCGGGGTGGCGAGCACCGCGGCCAGCGCCGAGCGGGCCGCGTGGTGGGCGAGCGTCCGGCCGCGGTCGAGACCTGCGGCGGGCGGCAGGTCGGCCTCGTCGACCAGCACCACCGAGCGCAGCCCCAGGTAGTCGAGCGCCTCGCGGAGTCCTTGGACGTGCTCGGGGGGCCAGCTGTTGGGGTGCGTCGCGTAGAACTCGGCCGGGCCCACCAGGTACTCGGCGGAGAGGTTGATCAGGCAGAACAGCGCGGTCGCGACCAGATCCTCGGCCCGGTACGCCTCGCCGTCGTCCACCGTGACCCCGTTCGGGTCGCCGATGGCGCCGACGAAGTGCCGGATGGAGTGCGTGTAGCCGTCCGGCGGCTCGCCGCCGAGCGCGGCGTCGCCGTCGTCCGACATGTGCAGCACACAGGTTCGGACGATGTAGTGCGGCTCGCCCGCCGGGAGATCCCCCTCCGCCCCGCTGTCGGTCGCGATCGCCGCGACGCACTCGTCGTCGGCAATGCGCAGGCCCACACCAGTGGCCATCCTGTTTACCTCGCTTCGACGTCCACCCGGACAGGTTTCCCGACCAGGCGTCACACCAGCAGCGAGCCGTGTCCCATGGCGCGGAGCATCGACAATAACTCCGAACGCGAGCCCGCACCGATTCGACGCCGGATCCGGGCGACGTGGTGCTCCACCGTCTTCGCCGAGATGTAGAGCCGCGCGCCGATCTCCCGGTAGGTCAGGCCGAGCAGCACCAGCTCCGCGACCTCGCGCTCGCGCTCGCTGAGCACGGCCGCCGGGTCGGCGCCCGGCACCGGGTTCGCGCTCGCGTCGGTGCGCGGTCGCGGTGCGGTGTCGGCGGGGCGCGCCTCCGTGCGGACCGTGCGGGCCAGCTTGAGCAGGGTGGTCGCCGCGGCGGGGTCGGCCGCGGCGAGCGCGGCCTCGCTGGCCAGCCGGGCGGCATCCCAGGTGAGGCCGGCCGCGGCCAGCTGCGCCACCGCGTTCTGCACCGTTGGCGCGGACACCTCGCCGCGCAGCACCAGCACCCAGGTGCGGCCCGCCTGCGCGAGTACGGCGGCGTGCCGGTCGCCCGCCTCGGCGGCGGCCCTGAGCTGTCCGGCGTGCGGCAGCAGGTCCTCAGGGCGCTCCTGCGCCAGCGCGGCCTGCACGCCGTACCAGTGGAAGGCATTGGCCCAGGCGGGCGGCTCGCCGAGCCTGCGGAGCACGCCGTACCCCGCGGCCACCAGCGGCGCGATCCGGCGTTCGTCGCGCAGCCGGAGCCCGGCCAGCCAGAGCTCGCCGATCGGCAGCAGCGTCAGCAGGTCGGCGTCGACCTCGTCGAAGAGCGGCACCGCGGCCTCCCAGGCCAGGGTGAGCGCGGTGTGGTCGCCGGAGCGGCGGGCCAGCCCGACCGCGGCGCCGTGCGCGAGCAGCCGGTCGCGCGGCTCCATAGCGGCGTGGTCGAAGGCGGCGACCCGGTCGGCCGCGGTGCGCTCGTCGCCGCCGAGCATGGCCGCCCAGGCCGCGAGCACGCCGAGCTGCGGGCTCGCATTGCCGTCGGCCTCGGCCCGGCGCAGCGCGTCGATGGCCCGCCGGGGTTCGCCGATGCCGAGGCAGAGCAGCACCGCGATGCCGGTCGCGGCGCAGGGCAGCAGCCGCTCGGTGGCGGCGGCCGCGTGCGCGACCCCGATCAGCCCGGAGACCGCGGCGGCGGTGCCCGCCTCGCCGTCCTCCAGCAGCGCTATCCGGCCCCGGCCCGCGGGGGCGGGGCGCGGGGTCACGGTGCGGGCCAGCGCCTCGACGACCCGCCGCGCGTGCGCGTTCGCCTCGGTCGGCGGCCACTGCACCGCGGAGGCGGCCATGGTGGCGGCGCCCGCCGCGTCACCGGCGAGGTACTGCACCGCCGCGCCGACGGCCCAGTCCGCGCCGGCGCGGTGCGGGCCGAGCCAGCTGTAGAGCTGTGCCGCCCGCGCGGTGCGGCCGCGCCGGACCAGCACGGTCGCGCAGATCCGCACGGCGGTGGCGAGCGCGGGGGCGGTGCCCGCCTGGTCGAGCTGGCCCAGCCGGGCCAGCACCGGCTCGGCCAGCCGCAGCGCGGTCTCGCCGTCGCCCGCGCGCAGCGCGGCCTCGGCCCACGGCAGCGCGATCGAATCCGGGTCGGCGCCCGCGGCCACCGCCGCGCGGTAGTAGCGCACCGCCTCGGCGCCCGCCTTCTCGGCGGCCTGGCACAGGAACTCGGCCAGCCTGGCGTCCCTGACCCCGGACTCGGCGAGCAGCAGCGCGGTGTGGTCGCGCAGCAGCCCGGCGTCCAGCCGCGCGGAGAGCAGCCTGCGCTGCACCGCGACGAAGCGGCGGTCGCCGAGCAGCGTGCGCAGCGGCGCGATGGCCGGGTCGAGCAGCAGGTCGGCGTCGGTGACCAGCGCGCTGGCCCGAGCCCGGTCGATCAGCGCGTCGGCGGTGTCGGCGGCGACGCCGAGCACATCGACGAGCTCGCTGGAGTCGAGCCCGGTGCCGGTGGTTGCCACCGCGAGCGTCTCCAGCAGGTCCGGCTCGACCGCGCCGAGCAGGCTGCGCGCCCACTGCGTGACGGCCGCGTCGACGGTGGCGATCCCGGCGTCCAGCCGGGCCGAGCTGGCCGCGGCGAGCGCCGCGACGACGCCGCCCCGGTTCCCCCCGGTGAGCTGGTGGATGTGCTGGGCCACCGAGCGCGGCACCACCATCCCGAGCTCGCGGGCGAACGGGACGATCTCGGCCGCGCCGAGCGCGCGCAGCTCCACCACCCGTCCGCGCCGGGCGACGGTGTCGGCGAGCCTGCGCAGCCGCTGGTCGTGCGGGCGCGGCTGCGCCGCGATCACCACGGTGCGCTGCCCGGCGTCGATCGCCCGGCACAGCGCCAGCAGCTCGGCGTCGCCGAGGGTGTGCGCGTTGTCGATCACCAGCGCGGCCTCGCGCGGCGGGCCGTGCTGCGGCCGGGCGGCGCCGACCACGGCGGGTGAGCCGGGGCGGCGCGGCGGGAGCGGCTGCCTGCCCGGCACCCGGACGGCAGGGCGGCCCGGCGCCGGAACCCGGTTCGGGGCAGGCGCGGCGGCGGTCCTGGCCGGGGCTGGCCTGCCCGCGGGTCGGACCGGCTGCGCGGGGCTGCCGGTGACGGTGTCCCTGGTCGGGATGCCCGCGGCGCGCAGCTGGGCCCTGATGGCGGCGAGCAGCGTGGACTTGCCGGTGCCGGAGCGGCCGCGGACCAGGTACACCGTCGGCTCGGGCGACCCCGCCTCGAGCTCGCGGAGGATCTCGCGGGCGATCGGGAGGGTGTCGAAGGCAGCGTCAGCCACCGGAGCCTCCGAGCGTCTCGTCCAGGGTGTTCTCGAGTGCGGTGCCCGCCCGGTCGCCGAGCCGCTCGACGGGGCCGAGGATGTTCGGCAGCGTCGGCGGGGAGATCACCACGGTCTGCGGGGGTGCGCCGCCGCCGGTCGGCGGGTTGGGGGTGGAGCCGCCGCCGTTCGACGGGGCCGGAGCGGGGTTCGGCGCGGCCGGGGCCGGAGCCGGGGCGGGTGCAGGTGCGGGGGCCTGCGGCTGGGCCGGGTCGGCGGCGGCCGGGGCGGGGCTGCCCGCCTGGGTCGGCTGCGCGTTCGGTGCCGCGACGGTGCCGGGGGCCGCGGGGCTGCCGCCCGCGTCGGCGATGGTGCCCGGTGCCGCGGTCACCGGCGCGCCGGTGGCGTCCACCGGGAGGGCGCCGGGCCCGGCGGGTGCGGTGGCGGCCTCGGTGACCGCCGTTCCGGTCGGGCTCTGCGCGGGCGGGGCGGAATCGCCTGCGAAGGTGCCGGTGCCGAGCGCGAGCGTTCCGGTGGCGAGCACGGCCAGTGCCGTCACCGCGCCCGCCACGATGCCCGCCCGCTGCCGCCCGGTGAACCGGCCGCGCGGTTGCGGCGGTTCCGGTAGTTCGGGTAGCAGCGCCGGGATGGCGGTGGTCGCGGCGTCGTCGGCCGGGGGCTCGGCGGCGACCGCGGGGGCGTTCCGCACCGTCGCGCTCGCCAGGTCGGTGGCGAGCAGCGCCGCGCCGCGGGCGGCGGCGTTCTCCGGGTCGCCCGCGGCCAGCACCTGCACCCCGAACTCGGAGGAGAGCACCTCGGTGACCAGCGGAATCGCACCGCCACCGCCGGTGAGCACGACCTGGCGGACGTCGCCGAGGTCGACGCGGGCCCGGTGCAGCGCGGTGCGGACCAGCTCGGCGGAGGTCAGCAGCGGGGCGCGCAGCAGGTCCTCGAGCTCGCCGCGGACCAGCCGGATCCGCTGCGGCCCCGCGGCGGGGTCCAGCCGGACCTCGACGACCGTGGCGGTGTCCGCGGAAAGGACTTCCTTCGCTTTCCGGCACCGCTCCCGCAGCGCCGACAATTCCTGCTCCACCACCGGGTCGAAGGGGTCGAAATCGTTTTCACCCATGGCATTTGCCAGCACGTAACGCATGGTGAGCAGATCGAATTCGGCGCCTGCCACCTCGGTGCTGCGGACCGGGGCGGCGAGCAGCCCGGACTGCGCGCCGGTGCGCAGCACCGAGACGGTGAGGCCGGTGGCGCCGAGGTCGTAGACGACCACCGCGCCGTCCTCGCGCGCGGTGCGGGGGGTGTCGAGCAGCCGCAGCACGGCGGCGGGCTCCGGGACCAGGGTGACGTCGCCGAGGCCCGCTCGCTCCAGCGCGTCGCGCTGCGCCTCGACGGTGTGGCTCGACCACCAGGCGGGGTGGCAGGCGACGGTCACCGGCTCGGACCAGCCCGCAGCCTCCTCGATCAGGCAGGCCACCGCGGTGGCGACGAGATCCTCCGCGACGTGCTCGGATCCGTCCTCGGCGAGGATCGCGACCGGGTCGCCGACCCGGGCCAGGAAGCCCTCGAGCACGGTGTCGCCGGAGTGCCTGCCGCCCGGCCGCGCGGCGCTGCCGAAGGCGGGCGCGGCGTCCGCCGCCAGCCGCAGCACGCTGGGATGCGCGGTCACCCTGGCGGATTCACCATCGCGATCGTCGGCGGCGGTGGCCGCGACGGCCGACCGGTACGCACCGACGGTGATGCCGAGCGCCAGACGCTGTGTCATTCGAGAACCCCGTTCGAGAACTGTCGGTCCGATGTGTCGCTGTCCTACTGCGTGCGGCCGCGGCGATGCGCCCGGCGCACCAGCTGTGTCGGTTGCTGGGGGAGAGCCGTTACCGATTCCGGGCAGGTTCGGGGAAATTCCCCTAATACGCTTCGAACCCCTAACGAAATTGCCCCCGCGGCATTGGGGGTGCGCCCCGTTTCGCGTAACGCCGCGCGCTCCTAGCGTGAAAGTCATTCCGACTGCAGCGGGCCGCTCGGCCCCGCCGAAACCAGGAGACGATCCCTCATGACCCCGAACGCCATTCTCGAGTTCATCCTCGACCTGCTGCGTGATCGTGAAGCCGCGGTGGGGTACTGCAACAACCCGACCGGGGCGCTGGCCGCGGCCGGGCTCTCCGACGTCACCCCCGAGGACATCGCCGCCGTCGCGCCGATGGTCGCGGAGTCCGCGTTCGTCGCGGGCGGGTCGCAGCTGTCGTCCATCGTCGCCGTCGGGGCGCAGGCAGCTGCCGCTGCGGTGATCGGTGCGGCCGGGTCGGCGGCGGTCGGGGCTGCTACCGATATCGGGCTCGGGCTCGGGGGGAATGTCGACACCGATATCGACCTGGGGCTCGGCGGGGGTGTGAACACCGATATCGATCTGGGGCTCGGTGGGGGCGTCGATACGGATATCGATCTCGGGCTGGGCGGGGCCGTGGATGCGGGAGTGGATCTCGCCGCCGGGCTCGGTGGTGCGCTGAACGGGGCTGTCGACGTAGCGGCGGGGTTGGGTGCGGGTTTGGGTGGTGCCGTGGACGCCGCGGCCGGCTTGGGTGCGGGTTTGGGTGCGGGTCTCGGTGGCGCTGTGGATGCCGCGGCCGGGTTGGGTGCGGGGATCGGGGCCGGGTTGGGCGGTGCCGTTGACGCGGCCGCTGGTCTCGGGGCCGGGCTCGGCGGCGCCGTCGGCGGGGTAGTTGATGCGGCCGCCGGTCTCGGCGCTGGTCTGGGGGGCGCGGTGGACGCCGCCGCCGGTCTCGGTGCCGGTCTGGGTGGCGCCGTTGGCGGTGTGGTCGATGCGGCCGCCGGTCTCGGTGCGGGTCTGGGTGGTGCGGTGGATGCCGCCGCCGGCGTGGGCGCCGGCCTCGGCGGAGCCCTGGACGGTGTGGTCGATGCGGCCGCAGGCGTCGGCGCCGGCCTCGGCGGCGCGCTGGACGGTGTCGCGGGCGTCGGCGCGGGTCTGGGCGCCGGTCTCGGCGGTGCCGTCGACGCGGCTGCCGGCCTGGGTGGTGCCGTCGGTGGCGCGGTGGACGCGGCCGCCGGTGCGGGTGGCGCTGTCGGCGGTGCCGTCGACGCGGCCGCAGGTCTCGGCGGTGCTCTCGGTGGCGCTGTCGACGCCGCCGCGGGCCTCGGTGCCGGTCTCGGCGGTGCGGTGGATGCGGCCGCGGGCCTCGGCGCGGGCCTGGGCGGCGCGCTCGACGGAACCGTGGACGCCGCGGCGGGTCTCGGTGCGGGCTTGGGCGGCGCGGTCGACGGTGCTGCCGGCGTAGGCGCGGGCCTGGGCGCCGCGCTCGATGGTGTCGCGGGCATCGGCGCAGGTCTGGGCGGCGCTGTGGGTGGCGCAGTGGACGGTGCCGCCGGCGCGGGCGCGGGTCTCGGTGGCGCGCTCGATGGTGTCGCGGGTGTCGGGGCGGGCTTGGGTGGCGCTGTCGACGCTGCCGCAGGCCTCGGCGCCGGTGTCGGTGGCGCGCTCGACGGTGCGGTGGACGGTGCCGCCGGCGTCGGTGCGGGCGTGGGTGGCGTCGTGGATGCTGCCGCAGGCCTCGGTGCGGGCTTGGGTGGTGCGGTGGATGCTGCCGCTGGTCTCGGTGCGGGTCTGGGTGGTGCAGTCGACGGTGCCGCCGGGGTCGGTGCCGGTCTGGGTGGCGCTGTCGGTGGCGGGGTGGAGGGCGCGGCCGGTGTCGGCGCGGGCCTCGGTGGCGTCGTGGACGCGGCCGCCGGCCTCGGCGGCACCCTCGACGGAGCGGTCGACGCGGCCGCCGGTCTCGGTGCGGGCCTGGGTGGTGCCGTCGACGGTGCCGCCGGTCTCGGCGCGGGCGTTGGCGGCGCGGTGGACGCGGCCGCGGGTCTCGGTGCCGATCTGACCGGCGCGGTGGACGCGGCTGCCGACCTCGGCGGAACGCTGGACGGCGCGCTGACCACCGCTGCCGGTCTCGGCAGCGACCTGAGTGCGGGCCTCGACGGCGCGCTGAACGCCGGTGCGCAGGCGGGCGCAGGTCTGGAGACGGGGCTGGCCAGCACCGTCGGCGGCGTACTCGCCGCGGGTGGCGAGACCGCCGCGGGCCTCGAGACCGGGCTCTCCGACGTCACGGGCGGCGTGGTCACCGGCCTGGACGGTGCGCTCGATGGCACCGCCAGCCTCGGCGGTGAGCTGGCAGGCAACCTGGAAACCGGCCTCGGCGGCGCCGTCGAGGGTGCGGCGGGCCTGGGTGGCCAGGTCGGTGCGGGCCTGGGTGGCGCGGTCGACGGGACCGCGGGCCTGGGCGGCCAGCTCGCCGCAGGGCTGGAGTCCGGTCTGGGTGGCGCGGTCGACGGGACCGCGGGCCTGGGCGGCCAGCTCGCCGCAGGGCTGGAGTCCGGTCTGGGTGGCGCGGTCGACGGAACCGCCGGCCTCGGTGGCCAGCTCGCCGCAGGTCTCGAGTCCGGCCTCGGCGGTGCGGTGGATGGGACCGCCGGTCTCGGTGGCCAGCTTGCCGGTGGCTTGGAGTCCGGTCTGGGCGGTGCGGTCGACGGAACCGCCGGTCTGGGTGGCCAGCTCACCTCCGGTTTGGAAACCGGTCTGGGCGGTGCGGTCGAAGGGGCCGCGGGCTTGGGCGGTCAGCTCACCGGCGGCCTGGAGTCCGGCCTGGGCGGCGCGGTCGACGGCACCGCGGGCCTCGGCGGCCAGCTCACCTCCGACCTCGGCGCGGGCGCCGACCTCGGCTCCGGCCTGGAGACCGGCCTCGGCGGCGCCCTCACCGGCGCCACCGACCTCGGCGGCTCCGTGACCGGCGCCGTCGGCGGCGCCACCGACGTGGGCGGCACCCTCGACTCCGGCCTCACCGGCGCGGCGGAAGCGGGCGGCACCCTCGGCTCCACCCTGCAGTCCGGCGGCAGCGCGGCGGGCGAACTCGGCGGCTCGCTGACCGGCGCAGCCTCCTCGGCGAGCAGCACCTGGCAGTCGGTCGACGTCAGCTCCGCCTTCGGCGAGACCTCCTTCACCGGCGGCGGCACCGGCACCACCTCCGGCGAAACCTCGCTGACCGGCGAGAGCTCCCTGTTCGGCAGCTCGCAGAGCGGCAGCGGCGCGCACTTCGACACCGACACGGACCAGGGCCTGTTCCACTGACCCCTGCGCTCCGGCGATGATCCCCGGGCTGCCCGTCCACACCGGACGGGCAGCCCGTCCGCGCGAAGAAAGGCGACCCGATGACCGCTCCACCGGCGAACGCCCCCGCCGTCCCGCTGCTCACGGTGCTCACCGAGACCATCGGCGCGGCGCGCTCCGCGAACCGCTCCGACCTGGTCGCCCGGCTGGAGGCCGCGGCGGAGCGGGTGCGCGACCCGCGCCGCCGGATCGTGGTCGCGGGCCAACTCGGCCAGGGCAAGAGCCGGTTCGTGAACGCCCTGCTCGACCTGGAGCTCTGCCCGGTCGGCGACGGCGCGGTCACCACGCTCCCGATGCTGCTCGCGCACGGCCCCGAGCTCCGCGCCGAGCTGGTGCTCGCGGGCACCGAGGCGGGCGCGCCCGAGGTCAGGGTGGCGATCCCGCCCGACGCCGTGGCAGGCATCGACCCGCGCACCCCGCTGGCGGAGGGCCGCCGGGTGCTGCGGCTGGAGCTGCACGCCCCGAACCCGCTGCTCGCCGACGGCATCGTGCTGGTCGACACCCCTGGCGTCGGCGGCTCCGGCCCCGGCGCGGCGACGGTGCTCGGCATGGTCCCGACCGCCGACGCGGTGCTCGTCCTCTCCGACGCCTCCACCGAGCTCACCGAGCCCGAGCTCACCTTCCTGCGCCAGGTCCGCGAGCTCTGCCCGACGGTCGCGCTGCTGCTCACCAAGACCGACCTCTACCCGCACTGGCGCCGCGTGCACGAGGCGAACGCGGGCCACCTCGACCGGGCCCGGCTGGACCTGCCGACCATCGCGGTCTCCGCGCTGCTGCGCGAGCACGCCATGCGCACCCAGGACCGCCAACTGGGGCTGGAGTCCGGCTTCGGCGACCTCTACCAGTTCCTGCGCGACCAGGTCGTCGCCCGAGACCAGGCCGCCGTCCGCGCCGGAGTCGCCCGCGACATCGCCGCCGCCGCCGAACATCTCGCGCTCGCGCTGGGCAGCGAGCTGGTCGCCCTGCGCGACCCGGACAGGGGCGCAGCCGCGCTGCAGGAGCTGCGCACCGCCAAGGCCGCCGCCGAGGAGCTGCACCGCCGCACCGCGGCCTGGCAGCAGACGCTCGGCGACGGCATCACCGACCTGGCGGGCGACACCGACCACGACCTGCGCGAACGGCTGCGCGCGATCGCCCGCGACGGCGAGGAGTGGATCGACGACCACGACCCGGGCAGGCACTGGGAGCGGATCGCGGACTGGCTCGGGCTGAGCGTGGACAGCGCGCTCGGCGACAACCTGCTCTTCACCCACGAGCGCGCGGCCCGGCTGGCCGAGCGGGTCGCCGAGCACTTCGCCGAGCTGGGCGCGGTCGACCTGCCGGACGTGCGCGGCGCGCTCGAATCCGGCGACAGCCGCGCGGGTTCCGGCACCCTCGCCGACCTGGAGAAGGACATCGGCTTCGGCAGCAAACTGCTGGTCGGCATGCGCGGTTCGTACGGCGGCGTGCTGATGGTCGGGTTGGCGAGCACCTTCGCCGGGCTCGCCATGCTGAACCCGATCTCGCTCGGCGCCGGTGTCCTGGTGGGCGGCAAGGCCTTCCGCGACGACAAGCAGGCTCGGCTGGCGCGCCGCCGGAGCGAGGCCAAGACGGCGGTGCGGCGCTTCGTCGACGACGTCGCCTTCCAGGCGGGCAAGGAGTCCAAGGACCGGCTGCACCGCATCCACCGCGCGCTGCGCGACCACTACACCGGGGTGGCCGAGCGCGCGCTGCGCTCCCTGGAGGACTCGCTGCGCGCCACCCAGGACGCCGCCTCCGTCGAGTCCACCCGCAGGGCCGAGCGCTGCGCAGAGCTGGAGCGGCAGCTGCGGGTCGTCGCCGAACTGCGCAGGCACGCCGTCGCCATGGCACCGACGGATGCCCCGCAACTGCCGGGCAATCCGCCGGTACGGTAACCGGATGACATCGGGAACCACCCGCGGCGCGGTCGGGCTCGTACCGGAGGCGCAGGCGCTGATCGAGACCGCGCGCCGCGCCTTCGCCAGGGACGCGCGGCCGCGCGCGCTGCTCGGCGACTGCGCGCACCGGCTGGAGCAGCCGCTGCGGGTCGCGCTCGCCGGTTCCATCAAGGCCGGGAAGTCGACGCTGCTGAACGCGCTGGTCGGGCAGGACATCGCGCCCACCGACGCGACCGAGTGCACCCGGGTCGTCACCTGGTACCGCAATGGCCAGACGCCGAGCGTCACCGCGCTGGCGGCGGACGGCGACCACGCCAACGTGGTGGTGCGCCGGGCGGGCGGCGCGCACGGCCTCACCTTCGACCTGGACGGATTGCGCTGGCAGAGCGGGCATCCGCGGGATGTCGACCACCTCGAGGTGGAGTGGCCCGCCGCGACGCTGGCCGCCACCACCATCATCGACACCCCCGGCACCTCCTCGCTCTCCCGCGAGGTCTCCCGGCGCACCGCGCGGCTGCTCACCCCGGACGACGACACCGCCGTCTCGGTGCCCGGCGCCGACGCCGTGGTCTACCTGCTGCGCAGGCTGGACGATGCCGATGTGCGCTTCCTGGAGCGGGTCGGCGCTGGCACCGCGGACGGCACCGGGCCGCTCGGCGTGATCGGCGTGGTCTCCAGGGCGGACGAGATCGGCGCGGGCGGGCTGGACGCGCTGCACTCCGCGCGCGATGTCGCCGCGCGCTTCGCGGGCGAGTTGGAGCGGACCGGGCTGTGCCAGGCTGTGATCCCGGTGGCCGGGCTGCTCGCCTTTGCCGCCGCCACGCTGCGGCAGCAGGAGTACGCCGCCTTCGAGGCGCTGGCCGGGGTGCCGACCGGGAAGTTGAGCGCCGCGCTGCTCTCCGCGGATCGCTTCGCCCGCCCCGACATCGCGCTGCCGGTCCCGCCGGAGCTGCGCTTCCGGATCGCGGAGCGCTTCGGGCTCTTCGGGATCCGGATGGCGGTGACGCTGATCCGGCTCGGCATCCGTGACTCCGCCGCGCTCGCCGCCGAACTCACCGCGCGCAGCGGCGTCGACGAGCTGCGCGCCGTGCTCGACGTGCAGTTCGGCCAGCGCGCCGACCAGCTCAAGGCGCACTCCGCGCTGACCGCGCTGGACCGGGTGCTGCGCGGTTACCCCGGCACCGAGGCCGACCGGCTGCTGCCCAGGGTCCGCACCCTGCTCGCCGACGTGCACGGCTTCGCCGAACTCCGCCTGCTCGGCAGGCTGCGCACCGACGAACTCCCGCTCCCCGCGGCCGACCTCGCCGAGCTGCACCGCCTCATCGGCGGCGCGGGCATCGCCCCGCACCTGCGCCTCGGCCTCCCGCCGAACGCCGCCCCCGACGCGCTCCGCGGCGCCGCCGTCGAGGCGGTCCGCAAGTGGCGCGCCAGGGCCAGGCACCCCCTGGCCGACCAGGTCACCAGCGCCGCCTGCCTGACCGCGGCCCGCAGCGCCGAGGGCGCGCTGACCCTGCTCTGACGGCAGGAAGCCGCCGCGCGGCGCCGCGGGATCGGCTTCCGCCGCATGCCCGCGGCCGATTGCGCACGCCGCAGGATGCGGGCTTCCGCCATAGGCCCGCGACCGATCGTGCACCGAGCCCGCGGGGATTCAGAGCGCCGCCGCCACCCGCTGCACCCCCGAGCCGGTCATGCCGACCAACCCCGCCGTCCGCCCGCTGGCGACCAGCAGCAGGTCGCAGGCGGTGCCGCGGAGTTCGTCCGGCCCGTCCCCGCCGGTCCAGTCGCCGTCGGTGGCGATCAGCCTGACGCCGCGCAGCCGCTTGCGCGCGCCCCAGAAGACGCTGGTCCGCACGTGGTCGAGCGCGGCGAGCGTCGGCTCGAGCGGCACGGCGTGCGCGCGGCCGAGCGGGCGGGCGATGTCCTGGCTGTGCACGAGGAAGTCGGCGAGCGGGTCGAGCGGCCCGGCGCCGGGGGCGCGGCGCGGGGAGGCGGCGTCCGCCCGCAGCTGCGCGACCAGCTCGGCGGGGGTGAAGAGCGCCGCCCGCTCCCTCGCCTGCGCCGCCGTCATCCGGTCGAAGTCGAAGCGGGCGCGCACCGCCGCGCGCAGGGCGCCGCGCAGCGTGTCCCGGGTGGAGAGCGTGAGGTGCGCGGCCAGCTCGTGCACGGTCCACGCCGGGCACAGCGACCGCACCTGCCACTCGGCGGGTTCCAGGGTCTCCAGCAGCCCGGCCACCGCCAGCCGCACCTCCTCGGTCCACCCCATGATCACGGCGCGCTGCATCCGATCCTCCTCGTCGTCGTCTCGGCAGTGCCGACGGCCCGGCCCGCCGAAATTGATCGGTCGGCGACCGGGTACGCCCCCGGTGACCCCGAGAGGAGGGCGACCATGAGCCGACGAGACGTCGTGCAGGCGCTGCTGGAGAAGGCGGGCGGCACCTTCGCCGCGCAGGCCGGGATCACGCTCGACGACAAACCCGCGCCGCTGTTCCGCCTGCTGATGCTGACCGACCTGCTGAGCGCGCCGATCTCCGCCGACCTCGCCATCGGCGCCGCCCGCGAGCTGGTGCACAGCGGCTTCGGCACCCCGCGCAAGGTGGCCGACGCCGGGTGGCAGGAGCTCGTCGACGCGCTCGGCCGCGGCCACTACCGCCGCTACGACGAGAGCACCGCGACCAGGCTCGGCGAGAACGCGCACACCGTGCTCGACCGCTACCACGGTGACCTGCGCGAACTGGCCGAGCAGGCGCACGGCGACCGCGAGCGCGCGGCCGAGCTGCTCCGCGAGTTCAAGGGCATCGGCCCCACCGGCGCCGCCATCTTCCTGCGCGAGGTGCAGGATGTCTGGCCGTGGGCAGGCCCCTACTTCGACGACCGCGCGCAGCAGGGCGCGACCGCCATCGGCCTGCCCGCGGACGAGCGAGCACTCGCCGAGCTCGCCCCGCGTGGCCGCCGGGCCGAGCTGGCCGCCGCGCTGGTCCGGGTGACCCTGGACGACCAGCTCGCCGCCGCGATCCGGGAATAGATCGCGCACACCCCCGGTTGGCACTATTCGACAAGGTTGAGTCGGTCAAGCTCAAGTTTCGGTTGACGCCCGTCGAAGTTGGGTGCAGGATTGAGCCGACCACGCTCAGCGTTACACAGCTTGGTACGCCAACAAGGAGGAAACAACCATGGCTCGTGCGGTCGGAATCGACCTCGGGACCACGAACTCGGTAGTCGCCGTGCTCGAAGGCGGTGAGCCGGTCGTCGTCGCGAACTCGGAGGGATCGCGGACCACCCCGTCCATCGTCGCGTTCGCGAAGAACGGTGAGGTGCTGGTCGGCCAGCCGGCCAAGAACCAGGCCGTCACCAACGTCGACCGCACCATTCGTTCCGTCAAGCGCCACATCGGCACCGACTGGAACGTCGAGATCGACGGCAAGAACTACACCCCGCAGGAGATCAGCGCGCGCACGCTGATGAAGCTGAAGCGCGACGCCGAGGCCTACCTGGGCGAGGAGATCGCGGACGCGGTCATCACCGTCCCCGCGTACTTCGAGGACGCCCAGCGCCAGGCCACCAAGGAAGCCGGCCAGATCGCCGGGCTGAACGTGCTGCGCATCGTCAACGAGCCCACCGCGGCCGCGCTCGCCTACGGCCTGGACAAGGGCCAGACCGAGCAGACCATCCTGGTCTTCGACCTCGGCGGCGGCACCTTCGACGTCTCGCTGCTGGAGATCGGCGAGGGCGTCGTCGAGGTCCGCGCCACCTCCGGCGACAACCACCTCGGTGGTGACGACTGGGATCAGCGCGTCGTGGACTGGCTGGTCGAGAAGTTCAAGAGCAGCGCGGGCATCGACCTGACCAAGGACAAGATGGCCATGCAGCGGCTGCGCGAGGCCGCGGAGAAGGCGAAGATCGAGCTCAGCTCCTCGCAGAGCACCTCGATCAACCTGCCCTACATCACGGTCGACGCGGACAAGAACCCGCTCTTCCTGGACGAGCAGCTGAGCCGCTCCGAGTTCCAGCGGATCACCAGCGATCTGCTGGACCGCACTCGCGCGCCGTTCCAGCAGGTCGTGAAGGACGCCGGGGTCAAGGTCGCCGATATCGACCACGTGGTGCTGGTCGGCGGCTCCACCCGGATGCCCGCGGTCACCGATCTGGTCCGCGAGCTGACCGGCGGCAAGGAGCCCAACAAGGGCGTGAACCCGGATGAGGTCGTCGCCGTCGGCGCCGCGCTGCAGGCCGGTGTGCTCAAGGGCGAGGTCAAGGATGTCCTGCTGCTCGATGTCACCCCGCTGTCGCTGGGCATCGAGACCAAGGGCGGCGTGATGACCAAGCTCATCGAGCGCAACACCACCATCCCGACCAAGCGTTCGGAGACCTTCACCACCGCCGACGACAACCAGCCGTCGGTGCAGATCCAGGTGTTCCAGGGTGAGCGCGAGATCGCCTCGCACAACAAGCTGCTCGGCTCCTTCGAGCTGACCGGCATCCCGCCGGCCCCGCGCGGCGTGCCGCAGATCGAGGTGACCTTCGACATCGATGCCAACGGCATCGTGCACGTCACCGCGAAGGACAAGGGCACCGGCAAGGAGAACACGATCAAGATCCAGGACGGCTCCGGCCTGTCCAAGGAGGAGATCGACCGGATGGTCCGCGACGCCGAGGCGCACGCCGCCGAGGACAAGGCGCGGCGCGAGGAGGCGGAGACCCGCAACCAGGCCGAGTCGCTGGTGCACCAGACCGAGAAGTTCATCAAGGACAACGAGGACAAGGTGCCCGCGGACGTCAAGTCCAAGGTCGAGGCGGCCATCGCCGAGGCGAACGAGGCGCTCAAGGGCACCGACATCGCCGCCGTGAAGGCCGCGGTGGAGAAGCTCGCCACCGAGTCGCAGGCGCTGGGCCAGGCGATCTACGAGTCCTCGGCCGCCGAGGGCGCCGCCGGTGACGGCCAGCCCCAGCAGGGCCAGGCCGACGACCAGGTCGTCGATGCCGAGGTCGTGGACGAGCCGGTCGACACGGAGAAGAAGTGAGCTCGGAGCAGCAGGAACCGGTCACCTTCGTCGACAAGCGCAAGATCGATCCGGAGTCCGGCGAGGTGCGGGAGCCCGACAAGGATCCCGCCGCCGAACCGGCCACCGGAACCGGCGAGACGAACGGCAACGGCTCCGACCCCGCGGCGGAAGCCCCCGCCGCGGGCAAGGAGGCCGAGCTGACCGCGGACCTGCAGCGGCTCACCGCCGAGTACGCCAACTACCGGCGCCGGGTCGAGCGCGACCGCAAGGCCGCCACCGACTCGGCCAAGGCCGCCGTCGTCACCGAGCTGCTCGGCGTGCTGGACGACCTGGACCGGGCGCGCGCGCACGGCGACCTGGAGTCCGGCCCGCTGAAGTCGGTCGCCGACAAGCTCGCCGAGGCGCTGCGCAAGCAGGGCCTGGAGGAGTTCGGCGCGGTGGGCGAGCCCTTCGACCCGACGCTGCACGAGGCCGTGCAGCACGAGGGCGACGGCGCCGACCCGGTGCTCGGCCTGGTCATGCGCAAGGGCTACCGCTTCGGCGAGCGGGTGCTGCGGCACGCGCTCGTCGGAGTGACCGACGCGGCGCCGGAAGACACGGCAGAATCGGGTGAGAAGACCGGTGACGCAGCGGCTTCCGAGACCGGCGAGAACGCGGCGGCATCGGGAGCAGCTGATGCCGAGAAGAACGAACAATAGAAGCGCGAGAGGAGGAGATGCTCGGTGAGCCAGCGGGAGTGGATCGAAAAGGACTTCTACAAGGAGCTGGGCGTCTCCGCCGGCGCGACGCAGGACGAGATCAAGAAGGCCTACCGCAAGCTGGCCAGGGACAACCACCCCGACGCCAAGCCGGGTGACACCAGGGCCGAGGAGCGGTTCAAGGCGGTCAGCGAGGCGCACGCCGTGCTCTCCGACCCGGCCAAGCGCCGGGAGTACGACGAGACCAGGAAGCTCTTCGGGAGCGGTGGTTTCGGCCGCGGCGGCTTCCAGCCTGGCACCGGTGGCGGGTTCTCCCAGAACATCGACTTCGGTGACATCTTCGGCGGCGGCGCGGCCGGTGCGGGCGACGGCGGGCTCGGCGACCTGCTCGGCGGGCTCTTCAACCGCGGCGGCGGCCCGCGCGGTGCGGCAGGCAGGCCGCGCCGCGGTGCCGACGTCGAGACCGAGACCACCCTCGGCTTCCGCGAGGCGGCCCAGGGCGTCACGGTCCCGCTGCGGATGACCAGCCCGGCGCCCTGCACCACCTGCCACGGCAGCGGCGCCAAGCCGGGCACCAGCCCGCGCACCTGCCCGAACTGCAACGGCGCGGGCGTGGTCAGCCGGAACCAGGGCGCGTTCGGGTTCAGCGAACCCTGCGACGAGTGCCGTGGCACCGGCTCGCTGATCGACGACCCGTGCGTCGACTGTCGCGGCACCGGGGTGCAGAACCGGACCCGCACGATCACCGTGCGGATCCCGCCCGGTGTCGGCGACGGCCAGCGCATCCGGCTGGCCGGGCAGGGCGAGGCCGGGCTGCGCGGCGCGCCCTCGGGCGACCTGTTCGTCACCGTGCACGTCAGCCAGGACAAGGTCTTCGGCCGCAACGGCGACGACCTCACCCTGGTGCTGCCGGTGAGCTACGCGGAGCTGGTGCTCGGGACCACGGTCTCGGTGCCGACGCTGGACGGCCGGGTCGGGGTCAAGGTGCCGCCGGGCACCGCCGACGGCCGGATCCTCCGGGTGCGCGGCCGCGGCGTCCCGAAGCGCAGCGGCGGCGCGGGCGACCTGCTGGTCACCGTGAAGGTCGCGGTGCCGCCGAAGCTGGACGACAACGCCGTCCAGGCGTTGCAGCGGTACCAGGAGGCCGAGCGGGCCAGTGGCTTCGATCCTCGTGCGGGATGGGCAGGTGCGTGATGTCCGACGATCCGAAGAAGATGTCCAAGGCGGCGCGGGCCGAGTTCTTCATGATCTCGGTCGCGGCCCAGCTGGCCGGTATGCATGCGCAGACCCTGCGCACGTACGACCGGCTCGGGTTGGTCACGCCGCAGCGGACGTCCGGCGGCGGGCGGCGCTACTCGGCCAGGGACGTGGAGCTGCTGCGCGAGGTGCAGCGGCTCTCCCAGGACGAGGGCGTCAACCTCGCCGGTATCAAGCGGATCATCGAATTGACCAACCAGGTCGAGGAATTGCGCGAACAGGTCGCCGAGCTCTCGGCGGAGGTGGAGCGCCTGCGGGCGGGCTACCGGCCGGATCTGGCGCCCCAGCAACGCAGTACCGCGCTGGTGGTCTGGCAGCCGCGCAATAGACACGCGCGGTAGCCGCGAGCGAATTGCGGAATTCGCCAGCAAATCAACAGCCCTCGACGGCGCCCCGGCTCTCGGAGCCGGGCCCGTCGAGGGCTCTTGGCATTTCGGCCCTATTGAGCCGTGCTCAGCCCGGATTCGCCCAGCTACACAATCTTACGGTCGGTTTATTGCGAATTATGAACAGGCCATCCAGTTTTTTATGAAATAAGCACGTGATATTCCAGCGCATCGCTCCCGTGCTGGCAAACTTCCCCTAGACTCGATTTCAACGGCTGCCGACAAGTGTTCCCCGGTAGAGTTCGAGTCGAAATGGGGTAGTGACGCACATGGATTCGCGGACCGTCGCGCTGGTCAGGACGACGTTCAAGGCGGTTGCCGCGGAAGAGGGGGGCCGAGAGGCGCTCGCGCGGACTTTCTACGCGATCTTGTTCACCGATTACCCGCAGATCCGCGATTTCTTCCCGGCCGCCATGGACGCCCAGCGCGACCGCCTGGTGCAGGCCATCACCTACGCCCTCGACAAGCTGGACGAGCCGGAGAAACTGCAGCCGTTCCTGGCCCAGCTCGGCCGCGACCACCGCAAGTACGGGGTCCGGCCGGAGCACTACGTCGCCGTCGGCTACTCCATGAAGAAGGCGCTGCGCCAGTACACCGGCACCGAGCTGTGGACCGACGAGGTCGAGCAGGCCTGGGACGCGGGGCTGGAGGCCATCGCGACCACCATGATCGGCGCGGCCGCCAAGGAGACGACGCCGTCGGCCTGGCGCGGGGTGGTGGTGGAGCGCCGCGAGGTGCTGCGCAACCTCGCCGTGGTCCGGGTGCAGCTGGACCAGCCCATGCAGTACGCGGCGGGGCAGTACCTGAGCGTGCAGATCCCGTCCCGGCCGCGGATGTGGCGCTACCTCTCGCCCGCGGTGCCGCCGAACGCGAGCGGCGAGGTGGAGTTCCACGTGCGCGGGGTCTCCGGCGGCTGGGTCAGCCCGGCCATCGTGACCAATACCGCGGTCGGCGACCAGTGGCTGCTCGGCTCCCCGCTCGGCGGGCTCGGGCTGCCGCGCAACACCAAGCGCGCCATGCTCATGGTGGCCTGCGGCACCGGGCTGGCCCCGCTGCGCGCCCAGCTCATGGCGATGGCGCAGCGCCGGACCAACCCGAAGGTGCACCTCTTCGTCGGCGGGCACCACCCGTGCGACCTCTACGACCTGGAGACGCTGAGCCAGCTGGCGGTGGTGAACAAGTGGCTCACCGTCACCCCGATCGCCGAGAGCGACGAGAACCCCTGGTGGTACGAGGGGCCGACCGACCCGGAGCGCGACCTGCCCGGGCTGGAGCCGCGGCTCACCGGCCAGGTGGGCAAGGTGGTGGCCGCCTACGCCCCGTGGGCCGACCGGGACGTGCAGATCGCCGGGCCGCCCTCGATGGTGCAGACCAGCAAGTTCCGGCTGATGGCCGCGGGTACCCCGGCCGACCACATCCGGCACGACCCGCTCTTCTGAGGGTTACAGCCCCTCGTACTGGATGCGCTCCACCGGCGTGCCGATATCGATCAGCTTCTCCACCGTCGCGCGGGTCATCCCCGGCGAGCCGCAGACCAGCACCTGGTGCCGGTCGAAGGCGCCGTGCGTGCCGATCACCTCGGCCAGCGTGCCGTGCAGCCGCTCCTCGGCCGGGAAGCCGATGTCCACTCGGGAATTCTCGAACCAGTCGTCGGTCCAGTTCGGGTCCTCCGGCCGCTCCACCACCGGGATCACGGTGAGCCACGGCAGCTCGGTGGCGAGCAGGAAGAGCATGTCGTCGGCGTAGAGGTCGCGCGGGGAGCGGCCGCCGACGAAGAGGTAGGTGCGCGGCGGCTGCTCGGCCCGCGCCAGCTCCAGCAGCTGCGAGCGCATCGGCGCCAGCCCGGTGCCGCCCGCGATCATCACCACCTCGTCGCCCGCCGGGTCGACGGTGAAGCTGCCCATCGGGGCGCTGATCCGCCACTCGTCGCCGGGCTGGGTGTCGGCCACGATCGAGCCGCTCAGCCAGCCGCCGGGCACGCTGCGCACATGGAACTCCAGCTTGCCGTCGAGCGAGGGCGGCAGCGCGGGCGAGTACCGCCTGCTCACCGTCGGCTGCTGCGGCACCCGCACCTGCACCGACTGCCCGGCCCGGAACGGGACGAACTCGCCGATCAGCCGGATCACCGCGACGTCGTGCCGGAGCCGGTGGTGCCCGACCACGGTCGCCGACCATTCGCCGTCGCCCACCGCGCGGGGGTCGGGGCCGTCCAGCGGGCTCGGATCGATGTCCATGTCTCTCTTCCGTTAGCCGACGGGGTCGCTCTGGATGATCGACTCCGGGGTGCCGACCGCCATCAGCGCGCGCCTGGTGTCGGCGATCATCGTGGCCGAACCGGCGATCTGGATCTGCCGGTCGGCCCAGGCGCCGAAGCTCGCCACGACGGCCCCGAGGTTACCGATCAGGCGGCGGTGCATGCCGTACGGCTCCTCGCTCGGCGCGTGCGGGTACCACCACGGATTCGTCTTCTGCTCGCAGACCGGGACGACGGTGAGCCACGGGTTGCTCTGCGAGAGCTGCCACATGTTCTCCACGTCGTACAGGTCGCAGGGGTAGCGGCCGCCGATGAAGAAGTGCACCCGCGGGTTCACCCCGCTGCGGCTCATCTCGATGAGCTGCGCGCGCAGCGGCGCGATCCCGGTGCCTGCGCCGATCAGCAGCACGTCGCGGCCGCTCTCCCGGTCGATGTGCAGGTTGCCGAGCGGCCCCGCGATCTGCCAGCGGTCGCCGACCGCGGTCTCGTTCACCACCGCCGTGCTGACCCAGCCGCTCTGCACCTTGCGCACGTGGAACTCGATCTCGCCGTACGGGTTCGACGGGATGGCGGGGGAGAGGTAGCGCCACATCTTGGGCCGCTGCGGCAGCATCACCGGGACGTACTGCCCGGCCAGGTACGGGATCGGGCTGTCCGACTGCAGCCGCACGATGGCCAGGTCCTCCAGCACCCGCCGGTGCCCGACCACGGTGGCCTCCCAGTACGGCTGGGACTTGTCCGAGTTCGCCCCGATCGCCATCGAGGCCGAGATCAGGATGGCAACGTCGGTCCAGCCCTCCTCCAGCCCGACGGTCCAGTCCCGGCCGTGGTAGGTGCGCAGCGCGGCGAGCAGCGCGCGGCCCGCCAGGTCGTAGTGCGCGGCCTCGACGCCGTACTTCCGGTGGTCCCTGGCCAGCTGCTCCAGGAAGCCCTGGGCCCGGTCCCAGTCCTCCAGGTTGTCCAGCACGAACTGCACGGCGGTGGTGACCCGCTTGGCCTGCATCTCCATCGTCGGGGGGAAGAGTTCCCGCAGCGCCGTGTTCTCCGCGAACAGGTGACCGTAGAACGCGCTGATCAACCGCTCGGCACCGTGCGGTGCGTCGAGCACCGCCCGGAAGTTGGCGCGGACCAGCGCAGCAGAACGCGCATCCACGACGTGGGGAGTCCTTTCCTCGAACTGTCTCGCCACGAGTATCCCCGAAAATCGGTCCGCGGTGTGCTGGGCGGGCGGCGGCAGGCGGATGCGGCCATCGGGGGATGCGCGGAGCCGGCAAAAAATCTAGAGTTGAGCGGAACAGACTCAAGTCTCAGCGCGTTGAACGAAGCAACCTCAGAACTACAGGCAGGAAGGTGACCGTGGACTCGTTCAATCCCACCACCAAGACCCAGGCGGCGCTGACCGCGGCGCTGCAGTCCGCCTCGACGGCGGGCAACCCGGAGATCCGTCCGGCGCATCTGCTGGTGGCGTTGCTCGACCAGACCGACGGCATCGCCGCGCCGCTGCTGCAGGCGGTCGGGGTGGACCCGGCGGGCGTGCGCCGCGAGGCGCAGCAGATCGTCGACCGGCTGCCGCGCGCCACCGGCGCCACCACCGCCCCGCAGCTCGGCCGCGAGGCGCTCGCCGCCATCACCGCCGCGCAGCGGCTCGCCACCGAGCTCGGCGACGAGTACGTCTCCACCGAGCACGTGCTGGTCGGGCTGGCCTCGGGCGACTCCGACGTGAGCAAGCTGCTCACCGGCCGCGGCGCCACCCCGGACGGGCTGCGCGAGGCCTTCACCGCGGTGCGCGGCAGCGCCAGGGTCACCAGCCCGGACCCGGAAGGCACCTACCAGGCGCTGGAGAAGTACTCCACCGACCTCACCGCGGCCGCCCGCTCCGGCAAGCTCGACCCGGTGATCGGCCGGGACACCGAGATCCGGCGCGTCGTCCAGGTGCTGAGCAGGCGCACCAAGAACAACCCGGTGCTGATCGGCGAGCCCGGCGTCGGCAAGACCGCCATCGTCGAGGGGCTGGCCCAGCGGATCATCGCGGGCGACGTCCCGGAGTCGCTGCGCGGCAAGTCCGTGGTCTCGCTCGACCTCGGCGCCATGGTCGCGGGCGCGAAGTACCGCGGCGAGTTCGAGGAGCGGCTCAAGGCCGTGCTGGAGGACATCAAGAACAGCGCGGGCCAGATCATCACCTTCATCGACGAGCTGCACACCATCGTCGGCGCGGGCGCGACCGGCGAGTCCGCCATGGACGCGGGCAACATGATCAAGCCCATGCTGGCCCGCGGCGAGCTGCGGCTGGTCGGCGCGACCACGCTGGAGGAGTACCGCAAGCACATCGAGAAGGACGCCGCGCTGGAGCGGCGCTTCCAGCAGGTGCTGGTCGGTGAGCCGTCGGTGGAGGACACCGTCGGCATCCTGCGCGGCATCAAGGAGCGCTACGAGGTGCACCACGGCGTCCGGATCACCGACTCCGCGCTGGTCGCGGCCGCCACCCTGAGCGACCGCTACATCACCTCCCGGTTCCTGCCGGACAAGGCGATCGACCTGGTCGACGAGTCGGCCTCCCGGCTGCGCATGGAGATCGACTCGCGCCCGGTGGAGATCGACGTGGTGGAGCGCGCGGTGCGGCGGCTGGAGATCGAGGAGGTCGCGCTGGGCAAGGAGACCGACGAGGCCTCCAAGCAGCGGCTGGAGAAGCTGCGCTCGGAGCTCGCCGACGACCGGGAGAAGTTGAACCAGCTCACCACCCGCTGGCAGAACGAGAAGAACGCCATCGACCGGGTGCGCACGCTCAAGGAGGAGCTGGAGACGCTGCGCGGCGAGTCCGAGCGGGCCGAGCGCGACGGCGACCTCGGCAAGGCCGCCGAGCTGCGCTACGGTCGCATCCCGGCGCTGGAGAAGCAGCTCGCCGAGGCCGAGCAGACCTCGGACGCGGGCGCGGGCGAGCTCATGCTCAAGGAGGAGGTCGGCCCGGACGACATCGCCGAGGTGGTCTCCGCGTGGACCGGCATCCCGGTCGGGAAGATGCTGGAGGGCGAGACCCAGAAGCTGCTCCGGATGGAGGACGAGCTCGGCAGGCGGGTGGTCGGCCAGGTCGAGGCGGTGCAGGCGGTCTCCGACGCGGTGCGCCGGGCCAGGGCCGGGGTCGCCGACCCGGACCGCCCCACCGGCTCGTTCATGTTCGTCGGCCCCACCGGCGTCGGCAAGACCGAGCTGGCGAAGGCGCTTGCGGACTTCCTGTTCGACGACGAGCGGGCCATGATCCGGATCGACATGAGCGAGTACAGCGAGAAGCACGCGGTGGCCAGGCTGGTCGGCGCTCCCCCCGGCTACGTCGGGTACGACCAGGGCGGCCAGCTCACCGAGGCGGTGCGCAGGCGGCCGTACACGGTGGTGCTCTTCGACGAGATCGAGAAGGCGCACCCGGACGTCTTCGACATCCTGCTGCAGGTGCTCGACGAGGGCAGGCTCACCGACGGCCAGGGCCGCACGGTCGACTTCCGCAACACCATCCTCATCCTCACCTCCAACCTGGGTGCGGGCGGGGACAAGGAGTTCGTCATGAACGCGGTGCGCTCCGCGTTCAAGCCGGAGTTCCTGAACCGGCTGGACGACGTGGTCATGTTCCACGCCCTGGACGAGGTGCAGCTGCAGCACATCGTCGACATCCAGCTGGAGCAGCTGCAGAAGCGGCTGGCCCAGCGCAGGCTCACCCTGGAGGTCACCGATTCCGCCCGCTTCTGGCTGGCGGTCCGCGGCTACGACCCGGCCTACGGCGCCCGCCCGCTGCGGCGGCTGATCCAGCAAGCCATCGGCGACACGCTGGCCAGGGAGCTGCTGGCCGGTGAGGTCGGCGACGGCGACACGGTCAAGGTGTCGGTCAGCCCGGACGGGGACGGACTCCTGGTCGGCCGCTGAGAACGACAGGGGCGCGGTGACCCATACGGGTGACCGCGCCCCTTCCAGTTCGTACCCTGTAAGCATGACGAACCCGAAGGACCCCTGGGGGCAGCGGCCGGATGACAGTCCGACCCAACACCTCGGTGCGCCGGGTGCGTCGGGCGCACCGCCAACGAACGTCTTCGGTGGCTCGGCGGGCGGGTACGGCGAATGGACGCCGCCGCCGCCCCCGGACGCCACCCGCGAATTCCCCTCGTACGACAGCCAGTGGGGCCCGTACGAGGGCACCGCGCAGCAGCCCTACCAGCAGCAACCGCCGCCGACGGCGGCATACGCCCAGCCGCAGCAGCAGAATTGGGGCAACCCGCCGCCGCCCGGCTACCCACCGCAGCCGCCGCAGGGCACCCCGCCGCCGCCCCGGCGCAACACCGGGCTGTGGATCGGCCTCGGCCTCGCCGTCGTGCTGCTGATCGGCGTGGTCGGCGTCTTCGCCGGGCTGTACTTCACCGGCGGCGACGACGATTCGACCGCGGCCGGGACCACGACGACCACCCGCCAGCCCGCGCGCACCACCGCGCCGCCGTCCGGCAACCAGACCACCCCGTCCTTCCCGGCGCTGCCGAGCGAGATCCCCGGGCTGCCCGGGCTGGAGGACCTGGGCAGCGCCATGGGCTCGATCACCGCGAACAACGGCGGCACCCTGACCCTGAGCACCCTGGACGGCAAGACCGTCACCGTGCGCACCGACGCCCGCACCCAGGTGATCTCGCTCGGCGTCACCACCGCCGCCGACCTGCCGGTCGGCGAGATGATCGTGGTGCAGGGCGACAAGGGCGCGGACGGCAACATCCTCGCCGAGATCATCATCAGCACCGGGCTTTCCGGGGGTGGCCGATGACCGCGCGGAGCACCGTTCCGGCCGCCACGAGCCGAGGGTGCGGGGCAATCACGGGATCGGCTGGTTAGGCTGTGCGGCGATGACGGAGATGTGGTTCGGGCTGGCGGCGATCGCCCTGGTGGGCGCGGTCGTCCTGCTGTACTTCGACCGGGCGCAACGGCAGCGGACCGGTCACGCGCGCCAGGTGTGGGCCAAGGCCCAGGGGTACACCTACGTATCGGTGGAGCCTGCGCTCCCTTCGACCTGGCGCCGCGGGGCGCTGGCCAAGCTCGGCTACCTCTCCGCGGTCGACGTGGTCTCCGGTATCCGCAAGGGCGAGAAGTTCGTGCTCTTCGACCTGGAGGACTCGGCGACGCTGATCGCGGTGCGCAGGCAGATCGGCTCGGACATCGACGTGGACATGCGGCTCAAGACCGCGTCCCCGCCGAAGGACGCCGACCTGGAGCTGCTCGGCGCCATCGGCGACCGGGTGGTCTTCGCGACCAACCCCGAGATCGCCAGGCACGCCGTCGATCAGCGGATGGTCGCGTTCATCGAGTCGCTACCGGACACCGTGCAGATGCTGTGGAGCGAGGGGAACTGGACCCTCGGCATGCTCTCCATCGGCACCGGCTCGCGCGACTGGGAGAGCTCGATCGACGCGGTCCTTCGCCTTTCCGGCCTGCTGCACGTGCTGCCGCCGGAGAGCGACACCTACGGCGAGGGTGATTTCGGCCGCACCGGCGGCCGGGCCAAGCCGCGGCGCGACGACGACGGCCCCGACGAGCCCGCCGGGAACCGGGATGCCGCAGGCGATTCCGACGACCGGCCGCGCGCCGAGGAGCGGCCGCAGGCCGAGCCCGGCGCCGAGCAGGCGCAGCGCAGGCCGAGCCTCGCGGTGGTGCCCGGCAAGCGGGACGAGCCGCGCCGCCAGGAGCGCCCGCCCGCCCGCGAGCAGGACGAGGACGGCGACGATCAGGGCGACCGCCCCGGCGGCCCCTTCCACCCCGGCTTCCGCCCGTACCAGGGGCCGGTGCCGCAGTAACCGGCGCCCCCGCCGGGCACGTATTCTGCATCCGAGGGTTGGTCCGTGGTCCGGCCGTGGCCGGATCGCGACGACAGCCGGGATCGTGGCTGCGCAGTCTCGACGGCTGCGCGCGCGTACCCGGAGACCGCGACCGGCGGACGCTCGTGCGACAGGCGCGCCGGATTTTTGTCCGACGCACGCGAAAGGACGCGAGACGAGATGATCGACCACGCCATCGAGACGGCTGCGCACCGCTCCGGCTCCGCCGACCGGGGTGAGCTGGCGCGCCTGGTGCGCGAGCTGGCCGTGGTGCACGGCCCGGTGACCCTGTCCTCCGGCAAGCACGCCGACTACTACGTCGACCTGCGCCGCGCCACGCTGCACCACCGGGCGGCGCCGCTGATCGGCAGCCTGCTGCGCGACCTGGTCGCGGATTGGGACTTCGAGGCCGTCGGCGGCCTCACCATGGGCGCCGACCCGGTCGCGCTCGCCGTCATGCACGCCCCGGGCCGCCCGATCAACGCCTTCGTGGTGCGCAAGGCCGCCAAGGAGCACGGCATGCAGCGCCGGATCGAGGGCCCCGACGTGGCGGGCCGCCGGGTGCTGGTCGTGGAGGACACGACGACCACCGGGAACTCCCCGCTCACCGCGGTGCGCGCACTGCGCGAGGCGGGCGCCGTCGTGGTCGGCGTCGCCACCGTCGTGGACCGGGAGACCGGCGCCGACCAGGTGATCGCCGCCGAGGGGCTGGAGTACCGGTCCATCCTCGGATTGGCCGATCTCGAGCTGGGATAGCCTGATGAGCGGTTTGTCCTGCGTTTCGAAGGGTCGTGTGAGTCACCCGTGGTGAGCATTGCTGTCAACAAGGGTCGAGAGAATGTGGCGATGCTCGGTATCGGTGCCTATCGACCCACCCGCCTCGTGAGCAACGACGAGGTCTGCGAGGTACTCGACTCCACCGACCAGTGGATCTTCGAGCGCAGCGGCATCCGCAACCGGCGCTGGATCAGCGGCGAGGAGACGGTGCGCACGATCGCCGTCGCCGCCGCCGAGCGGGCCATCGCGAGCAGCGGGATCGACCGCGCGGAGATCGGCACCGTCATCCTGGCGACCGGCACCTGGCCGTACAAGACCCCGCACGGGGCGCCCTCGATCGCCTACGACCTCGGCATCAACGGGGTGGCGGCGTTCGACCTGGAGAGCGGCTGCGGCGGCTTCTGCTACGGCCTCGGCGTCGGCGCCGACCTCATCCGGGCCGGTTCGGCGAAGTACGTGCTGCTCATCGGGGTCGAGACCATGTCGGTCGGGATGGACCCGCACGACCGGGGCACCGCCTTCATCTTCGGCGACGGCGCGGGCGCGGTGGTGATCGGCCCGAGCGAGGAGAACGGCATCTCGCCGACGGTCTGGGGCAGCGACGGCGAGAACGCGCTCGCCATCTCGCAGAACTACGACATCCTCGCCTACGAGGACCGCGCCGAGGAGCTGCAGGGCACCGACCCGGAGGCGGACCCGGTGGGCCGCATGGTGATCCGGATGGAGGGGCCGCGGGTCTTCCGCTGGGCCGCGGTGACGTTGCCGCGCGCGCTCTCCACCGCGCTCGAGGTCTCCGGGGTCTCCAAGGACGAGCTCGAGGTGTTCGTCCCGCACCAGGCCAATGCCAGGATCAACGAGCTCATGAAGAAGAACCTCGGGCTCGCCGACGAGATCCCGATGGCGAACGACATCGAGAACACCGGCAACACCTCGGCCGCCTCCATCCCGCTCGCCATCGAGGAGATGCTGGTGACCGGGAAGGCCAAGGGCGGCCAGACCGCGCTGCTGCTCGGCTTCGGCGCCGGGCTCAGCTACGCGGGCCAGGTGGTCACGCTGCCGCCCGCGCCCAAGGAGCCGAGCTTCTGATGCGGCCGTTCCGGGCCGGGTTCATCGCCGCCGCCGCGCTCACCGTCGCCGGTGCCGTCACCGGGCGCGAGCGCTGGCAGTGGGTGGGCAAGCCGCTGCTCATGCCGCTGCTCGCCGCCGACGTCGCGGTGGCAGGGAAGGCCATCGAGCCGGGCGAGCGCAGCGCGCTGCTCGCGGCGCTCGGCGCCGCCACCGTCGGCGACGTGCTGCTCATCGACCCGGACGACGACCGCAGGCTGGTCGCGGGCGCCTCGGCGTTCGGGGTCATGCAGGGCTGCTACGCCGCGCTGTGGTGGCGCCGCGGGGCCCGCCCGACCGCCGCCGTCGCGGTGCCGCGGCTGCTGGCCTGGGCCGGCGCCGCCGGGCTGCTGCGGGCGCAGGCGCCCGCGGTGGCGGCGCCGCTCACCGGGTACGGCCTCGCGCTCGGCGCGGCCGGGGTGCTCGCCTCCGACCCCGACCTGGCGCCGAACTCGCCCACCGTGGCCGGGGTGGTGCTGCCGGACGCGGACCCGCGCAGCAGGCTCGGGCTCGGCGCGCTGCTCTTCACCGTCTCGGACGGGCTGATCGTGCTGCGCAGGCTGCTGCTGCGCGGCGAGCGCTCGCGGCGGCTCGCCGAGGGCACCATCCTGGCGACCTACGCGGCGGCCCAGTACCTGCTCGCCGACCCGGCCGCGCACGCGCCGCGCTCACCCGCGTAGCCGGAGCACCGCGAGCACCCTGCGGTGGTGCGTGTCCGAGGGCGGCAGGTCCAGCTTGGTGAAGATATTGCCGATGTGCTTCTCCACCGCCCGCTCGGTCACGTGCAGCGCGGCGGCGATGGCGGCATTGCTCAGCCCCTGGGCCATCCGCTCCAGCACCTCGCGCTCGCGCGGGGTGAGCCGGTCGAGGCCGCCGCGGCCCGCGTTCATCAGCTGGCTCACCACCTCCGGGTCGAGCGCGGTGCCGCCCGCCGCCACCCTGGCGAGTGCGTCCACGAACTCGCCGACATCGGCGACCCGGTCCTTGAGCAGGTACCCGACCCCCGCCGCGCCCGCCGCGAGCAGCTCGGTGGCGTAGCGGGTCTCGATCCACTGCGAGAACACCAGCACGCCGGTGTCCGGGTGCCCGCGGCGCAGTTCGAGCGCGGCGAGCAGCCCTTCGTCGGTGAAGGTGGGCGGCATGCGGATGTCGACCACCGCCACGTCGGGGCGGTGCTCGGTGACGGCGGTGATCAGCGCCTTCGCATCGCCCGCCATGGCGACGACCTCGTGGCCGTGGTCGGCGAGCAGGGCGGCGAGGCCGTCGCGCAGGATCGCGGAGTCCTCCGCGATCACCACCCGCAGCGGGGTGCTCACGGCAGCTTCGCCGGTGGAACGGTCGCGGTTCGCGACCGCTCGGCCCGCTCGGCGGCGCGTGCAGGCCGGGACCTGCCGCTCACTCCGGCACCGCCACGGGCAGCGTCACCGTGACCACGGTCGGCCCGCCCTCGGGGCTCAGCACCGTGAGCTCGCCGTCCACCGAGCGCGCCCGGGCCGCGAGCCCGGCCAACCCGCCGATCGGCTGCTCGGTGACCACCGGCGGCAGCACCCCGCCGCGCCCGGCGTCCCGGACGAGCAATTCGAGCGTCTCCGCGTCGCCGCACACCTCCACCGCCGCCGCCCCTGCCCCCGAGTGCTTCACCACGTTGGTGAGCAGCTCCGCCACCGAGAAGTAGGCGATCGCCTCGATCGAAGGACTCGGCCGCACCGGAAGCGCGCACGCCAGCTCGACCGGCACCGCGCACCGCGCGGCCAGCGTCTCCAGCGCCGCCTCCAGCCCGAGCTCCAGTGCGGGCGGGTGGATCCCGCGTACCAGCTCGCGCAGCTCCACCAGCGCCTCCTTGGTCCCGGCGTGCGCCGCGGTGACCAGGTCGCGGGCATCGCCGCCGGACGCCAGCCGCTGCTCGGCGCGGCCCAGTTCCATGGCGATGGTCACCAGCCGCGCCTGCGTCCCGTCGTGCAGGTCACGCTCGAGCCTGCGCAGCGTCACCGTCGAATCGTCGACCGCGGCGCGCCGCTTCGCGGCCAGCTCGGCCACCGCCCGATCCCGCCCGGTCGGCGCGAGCAGCCCGCGCACCAGCAGCCCGTGCAGCAGCGCGGTCCCCCGGAGCAGCCACGGCGCCGCGAAGCAGCAGAGCACGCCGAGCGCGCCGAAGAGCAGCACCCGCGGCCACGAGTCCACGTAGTACTCGCCGAACTGGATGAACGAGCGGTGCTCGACCCCGTTCGCGTCCACATTGACCGGGTCGGCGAGCAGCCAGATCAGCGGCGTCAGCGCGAAGAGCACCGCCAACCCCACCGCGAGCAGCACGTTCCAGCCCACCACCGTGCCGAGCGCCACCTGCAGCAGCAGGAAGAGCAGCGCCCGCCACGACGTCCGGTCGCCGAACGCCCCCGCGAGGAACCCGAGCGGCCCCGGCCTCGGCGCGAATGGCGGCGGCTCCGGCACCGCCACCCCGAGCAGCGCCCGCGCCAGCACGCGGTACCCCCGCGCCCACACCCGCCCGCCGAGCAGCAGCAGCGCCACCAGCGGGACCCCGACCAGCAGCACCGTCATCGGCAGCCCGATCCCGTACCCGACCAGCAGGTACAGCCCGGCCAGCCCGCCGAGCGGCACCGCGAGCACGACGAAGGCCAGTTCCCGCCAGGTACGGGCGCGGAAGGGGGCGAGCAGGAGGGCGCGGGCCGGGTTCTCGGTCATGGGTTCCATGCTCGCCCGCCGCGCACCCCGCGGGCGAGGAGGCGAGCCGCCGTCTTCCCGGTGTAGCCAGCACCACCCCGTACGATCTGCGCATGACCTACCCTCCGCCCGGGTATCAGCAGCCCTACTTCCAGCCGCCGGACCACCCGCAGGCCACCACCATCGTCATCCTCGGCGTGCTCGGCCTGGTGCTCTGCCAGCTCCTCGGCCCGGTCGCCTTCGTCATGGGCGGCAGGGCACTCAAGGAGATCGACAACTCCGGCGGCGCCATCGGCGGCCGCAGCACCGTCCTCGCCGGCTACATCTGCGGCATCATCGCCACGGTCATCGTGGTCATCGCCATCCTCGTCGTGATCGCCGCCGTCCTCATCGCCCTCGTGGCCGGAACCTCAACCACCTCGACGTACTAGCATGTCCGGGTGCCAGACCCCGAGACGCCCGAGCAGGTGGGACCCACCGAGTGGGGGGAGCATCCGCACGGGTTGGGGCCGTGGCGGGCGGAGTACGGGAGCGAGCCGCCGGACGATCCGCGGCTGGACCCGGAGCTGCTGGCGACCGGCGACCGGCGCAATGTGGTGGATGCGTACCGGTACTGGCGGCGGGAGGCGATCGTCGCCGACATCGACGCGCGCCGACACCCGTTCCACGTGGCGATCGAGAACTTCGGCCACGACGCGAACATCGGCACCGTGGTGCGCACCGCCAACGCCTTCGCCGCCGCCGCGGTGCACATCGTCGGCAGGCGCCGCTGGAATCGCCGCGGCGCCATGGTGACCGACCGCTACCAGCACCTGGAGCACCACGAGAGCACCGCCGAGCTCGCGGCCTACGCCGAACGCACCGGCCTGCGACTGGTCGCGGTGGACAACGTCCCCGGCGCGGTCCCGCTGGAGACCGCCGCGCTCCCGCGCGACTGCCTGCTGCTCTTCGGCCAGGAGGGCCCCGGCGTCACCGACTCCGCGAAGGCGGCGGCCGCGCTGACCGTCTCGATCGCCCAGTTCGGCTCCACCAGGAGCATCAACGCGGGCGTCGCGGCGGGCATCGCCATGCACACCTGGATCCGCCAGCACGCCGACCCCGCCACCGCCTGGTGAGCCCCGCCGGACCCGACCGGATCGGCGGGGATTGCGCAGCGCCTCCGCGCCCCCACCTGGCACCATGGAGGGCATGACCTCGCGGAGCGGCCGCCCCCAGTCCGAATCGAGCGGCGCTGCCACCCCCGCGCTGTGGTCCGAGCGCGCGGACATGGCCGAGTCGGCGATCCTCTCCAGGCACCTGCGGTCGGTCTGGGTGCTGCCGCGCACCGCGCTCGGCGTGGTCGGCTGGCCCGCGACCCGGCGCGAGCGCGCCTTCTTCAACTGGCACTACTGGTGGCAGGCGCACCTGATCGACTGCGCGGTGGACGCCGCCAACCGGGTCCCGACCCCGGCCCGCCGCCGCCGGGTCGCCGCGCTGGCCCGCAGCCACCGCCTGCGCAACCTCACCGGCTGGACCAACAAGTACTACGACGACATGGCCTGGCTCGCCATCGCCCTGGAGCGCGCCGAGCGCACCCAGGACCTGCCCGCCCGCCGCGCCCTCCGCGCCCTGGAGAAGGCGCTCTACGACGCCTGGGACCCGGCCCGCGGCGGCGGCCTGCCCTGGCGCATCGGCTCCGACTTCTACAACGCCCCCGCCAACGGCCCGGCCGCCATCGCGCTGGCCAGGCTCGGCTACAAAGCCCGCGCGCAGGAGATGTCGGACTGGCTCGACGCCACGCTCCGCGACCGGGAGTCCGGGCTCATCCTGGACGGCATCCACCTGCCCTCCGGCGAGATCGAGCGCCCCATCTTCAGCTACTGCCAGGGCGTCGTCCTCGGCCTGGACGCCGAGCTCGCCGCGCACACCGGCGACCGGCGGCACCTGGACCGGGTGCACCGGCTGCTCGCCGCGGTCCGGCACGCCATGTCGACGAACGACGTGATCAACGGCGGCGGCGGTGGCGACGGCGGGCTCTTCAACGGCATCCTGGCGCGCTACCTCGCGGTGGTCGCGGTGGTCCTGCCGGGCGACGACCGCGAGCAGGAAGAGGACCGCAGGACGGCCGCCGCGCTGGTCACCGCCTCGGCCGAGGCGGCGTGGGCGAACCGGCTCGAGGTCGAGGGCGAGCCGCTCTTCGGCAACGACTGGAGCAAGCCCGCCCGGCTGCCCGGCACCAGCGGCGGCGCGGGCCGCTTCACCGCGGGCGGCTCGGTCACCGCCTCCGCCGTCCCGGAGCGCGACCTGGCGGTCCAGCTCTCCGGCTGGATGCTCATGGAGGCGGCGTACCAGGTCGCCGCCGCCGGGCTCTAGCGCTCCCTGACCGCCTGCATCGGCATGGTGTCCAGGTCGTAGTCCTCGATCGGCCGCGCCATCTCCTGCCGGTACTGCCGGACGCCGAAGACCGTGCCGAGCACCAGCGCCAGCACCAGCCCGACCACGACCACCGGGAGCAGCCACGGCAGCCGCTGCAGGAAGCCGCCCGCGTAGTAGCCGATCAGCAGCAGCACCGGCGCCCAGATGATGGCGCCGAGGGTGCTGGCGATCGTGTACTTGCGGTGGTCCATCCCGGCCGCGCCCGCCACCATCGGGCAGAGCGTGCGCACCCAGGGGATCCAGCGGGCGACGAGCACCGCGAAGAAGCCGTGCTTGCGGAGCAGGTCGCCGACGCGCTGCAAATTCTTGGCATTGATGTAGCGGCCGTTCTTCCTGGCCACCATGTGGTGCCCGGTGCGCCTGCCGATCACGTACCCGACCTGGTTGCCCGCGATGGCGGCCACCATCGCCCCGCCGGAGAGCGCCCACACGTGCGCCTCGCCCGAGGCGTGCGACGCCATCACGATCCCCGCGGTGACCAGCATGGAGTCACCGGGCAGGAAGAGCCCGAGCAGGACCGCGCACTCCAGGAAGACGAAGGTGAGGACGACCGTCCACACCACGGCCGGACCGGCCGAGACGAGCGGGTCGAAGGTGCCTGCCGCCAGAAATTGCTGCACTCCGGACACCTGCTAGCGAATCCGCTCGACCGGTGGGCGGGAACACGTCCCCGCGCCCCGAGTTCCCATTGTGCCGAGAGCCACCAGCGAAATCACCTTGACAACAGTACCGGTTTCCCGGAGTTTCGCTCGCGCAGCGGCGGCACCTCCGCTGCCGGGCGCGAACCTGCCCTGGCCTAGGGTGGTACGCGACATATGTGTCTCTTTCGCCGCACTCAGCCAGTGCCGCTCAACACGGAGGTCTCACCAGTGCCTATCGCGACTCCGGAGGTCTACGCCGAGATGCTCGGCCGGGCCAAGGCGAACTCCTTCGCATTCCCCGCCATCAACTGCACGTCGTCGGAGACGATCAACGCCGCCATCAAGGGCTTCGCGGACGCGGGCAGCGACGGCATCATCCAGTTCTCGACCGGCGGCGCGGAATTCGGCTCCGGCCTCGGCGTCAAGGACATGGTGACCGGCGCGGTGGCGCTGGCGGAGTTCGCGCACGTGGTGGCCGCGCGGTACGACGTGACCATCGCGCTGCACACCGACCACTGCCCGAAGGACAAGCTGGACGGCTTCGTCCGGCCGCTGATCGCGATCTCCCAGGAGCGCGTCAACGCCGGGCAGCACCCGCTCTTCCAGTCGCACATGTGGGACGGCTCCGCGGTGCCGATCGACGAGAACCTGGAGATCGCCCAGGAATTGCTGAAGGCGACCGCCGCGGCCAATATCATTCTCGAGGTCGAGATCGGCGTTGTCGGCGGCGAGGAGGACGGCGTCGAGGCCGAGATCAACGACAAGCTCTACACCACCCCCGAGGACTTCGAGAAGACCATCGCGGCGCTCGGCGCGGGCGAGAACGGCAAGTACCTGCTCGCCGCCACCTTCGGCAACGTGCACGGCGTCTACAAGCCGGGCAACGTGAAGCTGCGCCCCGAGGTGCTGGCCGAGGGGCAGAAGGTGGCCGCCGCCAAGCTCGGCCTCGGCGCCGACGCGCAGCCCTTCGACTTCGTCTTCCACGGCGGCTCCGGCTCGCTCAAGTCCGAGATCGACGCGGCGCTGAACTACGGCGTGGTCAAGATGAACGTCGACACCGACACCCAGTACGCCTTCACCCGCCCGGTGGCGGGCCACATGTTCGCCAACTACGACGGCGTGCTGAAGATCGACGGCGAGGTCGGCAACAAGAAGACCTACGACCCGCGCAGCTACCTGAAGAAGGCGGAGACCTCGATGGCGGCGCGCGTGGTCGAGGCGTGCAATGATCTGAAGTCCGCGGGGAAGTCGATCAGCGCCTGACCCCTGACTCCACACGAGGGCTTGAGCACATGAGTCTCGATGTGCGCGTGCTCGGGTCCGTCGAACTGCTCGTCGGCGGTGCGCCGGTGGCGTTCGGCGGGCCCAAGCCACGGGCCTTGCTCGCCGCACTGGCGGTGAACCGGCGACGGGCCGTCTCGTCGTCGGCGCTCGCCGAGATGGTGTGGAACGAGGACCCGCCGGACTCCTACTCCGCCAGCCTGCAGGTCTTCGTCTCCAATCTGCGCAAGGCGCTGCGCAACTCCGGCATCGACCCGGCGCTCGTCCTGCGCACCGAGGCCTCCGGCTACCGGCTGGAGGTGCCGGAGGAGGCCTGCGACCTCGGCCGCTTCCAGGCGGCGCGGGAGGCGGGCGCGCGGGCCGCCGAGGCCGGGGACCACGCGGGCGCCGCCCAGCACTACGCCGCCGCGCTGCGCGAGTGGCGCGGCCGGGCACTGGCCGACCTGGCCGGGCTGCAGTTCGCGGACAGCTTCGCCACCGCCATGGAGGAGGAGCGGCTACTCGCCGCCTCGGCCCGGTTCGACGCCGAGATCGCCTGCGGCCGCGCCTCGTCGGTGATCGGCGAGCTGGTCGCGGTGACGAACGAGCACCCGCTGCGCGAGCCGCTCTGGGGCCAACTCATCACCGCGCTCTACCTCGCGGGCCGCCAGGCCGACGCGCTGGACGCCTGCCGCCGGGTGCGCACCGTGCTCGCCGACGAACTCGGCATCGACCCCGGCCCCGCGCTCATCGAACTGGAGCAGCGGGTGCTGCGCCAGGAGCCGCTGCACGCGGGCGAGGCCAGGCGCCCCGACCAGCTCGCCGCGGCGATGACCGAGACGGTCACCGAGACCCCGCGCACCGTGCGCAGCGGGCAGCTCCGGCTCGCCGACGGCCGCGCGGTGGTGATCCCGCCGAGCGGCATCCGGATCGGCCGGATGACCGACAACGACCTGGTCCTGGACGACCCCAAGGCCAGCCGCTACCACGCCGCGATCACCCCGACCAGGGCCGGGCTGCTGATCAAGGACCTGAACTCGGCGAACGGCGTCTTCATCAACGAGGAGGCGATCGACGAGGGCACGCCGCTGGCCGACGGCGACCGCATCCGGATCGGCAGCACCGTGCTGAGCTTCCACGCCGACCGCTGAGCCGCCGAACTCAGCCGAGCCGGACCTCGGCGACCGCGCGGCCGAAGAGCTTGCGCCCCTCCGAGGTCCCGGAGAGCAGCAGCGTCGCGGCGCGCCGCTCCGGATCCAGTGACTTGACCCGGCCGCCGAACTCGACCGTCGCGGGCGCCGTCGTGTGCACCGGGACGAACCCGGAGAACCGCACGCTGAACTTCTCGATGGCGGTCGGGTCGCCCAGCCACTCGGTCAGGTAGCCCGCGGCCAGCCCCATGGTGAGCAGGCCGTGCGCCACCACCGTCGGCAGCCCGGCCAGCCTGGCCGCGTGCTCGCTGAAGTGGATCGGGTTGGGGTCGCCCGCTACGCCCGCGTAGTTCGCCAGGTCGCCCCTGGTGAGCCGGGCGGTGCCGACCGGAAGCTCGTCGCCCTTGGCCAGCGCCGCGAAATCCGGTGCGGTGCGGGGCGCCCGCGCCCGCCGCGGCGGGTTGGCCGGGGCCGGGCCGGGGCCGAGCGGGATCAGCACGTCGCTCTCCAGGAGCGAAGCGGCCTGGTCCTGCGGGCGCGAGTGCATGACGATGTTCTCCACCGCCGCCACCAGGTCGGGGTCGACCTCGGCGCCCCGGCGCGCCACGATCGTGGTGGTGCCGGAGACCGCGACCTCGTCCCGCTCGTTGATCAGCGCGAAGCGCACGTTGATGAAGTCGTTGTCGCCGAAGTTGCGGATCGAATCGATCAGCAGCTCGCTGGCGACCGAGTCGCCCGCCAGCACCGGGCGGTGGATCTCGAAGACCTGGTCGGTCTGCAGGATCTGCGAGATGTCGTACTCGGTGAGCACCGAGTCGAGCAGCGCGCGGGTGGCCGCGAGGCCGATCACCGAGGAGAAGGTGGGCGGGGCCAGCACCCGGTCGTAGCCGAGCGCCGCCGCGTCCGCCTCCCGATGGTGGGCGCCGTGGCCGTTCTGCACCGCCCGCGCGAACTCCCTGATCTTCTCGCGCCCCACCTCGTAGCGGTCCCTGACCCGGAACCGCTGACCAGTGAGCGTCTGTGTCTGCGCCACGTCCTCAACTCCCGAAAGCGTCGTCGTCTGATCGCGCATGATGCGGAAATGCTACTGGCGTGAACGGACGACGACCGCCCGGGGTTCAGGAGGCGCCGGTGGGCGGCTCGCAGACCTTCCAGCCCGCGTCGGTGCGCTGCAGGTCGAAGGTGCGCTCGGTCTTGGTGTTCGGGTCCGAGCGGATGAACACCGTGGCCTGGGCCAGCGCGGTGCCGTCGGTGACCCGCACCGCGTCCACCTTCTCCACCACCGGGATGCTCCCCGACTGCTGCGAGACCTCGTGCACGCCGGCGAAATCGGCTTCGGAGATGCCCTGGTAGTAGTCGTGCAGCGCGCCGCAGGTGGAGTCGCGCAGCCCGGCCAGGTCGCCCTGGTCCAGCGCCGAGGTGTACTGCGAGATCGCCGCCCTGACCTGGGTCTCCGGCGAGTCCCCTCCGCCGCCCGCCAGCGCCGCGATCACCGCGACCAGCGCGACGATCACCACCACCGCCGCGCCGCCGATCAGCAGCAGCTTCTTCGAGCCGCCCTGCTGCGCGGCGGGCTGCGGCTGCGGCTGCGGCTCGATCCGCTGCGGCGGGGCGATCGGGCGCTGCTGCTGCTGGGCCGGGCGGGTCGGCTGGATGTCCGCGGGGGAGGGGGCCGAGGCAACCTGGCGCGGCTCGGCCGGGCGCTGCGGGTCCGACGGGCGGGTCTCCTCGACCTGGTTGGGCCCGGTCGGCCGCTGCGCCCCCGCCTGCTTCGGCCCCGGCGCCGGACGCGGGGTGCTCGGCGGCTTGCTCAGCGGGACCGCGCCGGGAACCCGGTCGGTGCGCTGGATCCGCTGCGTCACCCCGTCCGGGTCGCCCTGCTGCTGCACCGCGAACGCCTGGGTCGGCGCGTCCGCGTCCCCCGGCGCCGGGACGGTGCGCATGGCCACGGTCTCGTCGGCGGAGTTGTCCGCCTGCTCCGGGCGAGCGATCTTCTCGGTCCGGTCAGCGGACCCCTGCGCCGCAGCAGCGCCACCCGCCGCCTGCGCCCCCACGCCACCCCCGGCCCCCTGAGGCGAGCCGCCCCCGGACCCCTGCGACGGTTTGGGTCCGCCGGGTCCCTGGGCAGGCCGGCTGCCGCCCGGCCCCTGCGGTGGCTGGCCGCCACCCGGCGCCTGCGGTGACTGTGCGCCACTTGATGCCTGCGGTGGCTTGGCGCCACTCGGCGCCTGGGGTGGCTGGCCGCCCCCCGGTCCCTGCGGTGACTGTGCGCCACTTGATGCCTGCGGTGGCTTGGCGCCACTCGGCGCCTGGGGTGGCTGGCCGCCACCCGGCGCCTGCGAAGGCTTGGATGCAGCAGGCGCCTGCGGGGGCTTGGATCCGGCTGGGTCCTGCGGTGCCTTGGTTCCAGTCGGCGCCTGCGGCGGCTGGGTACTGCCCCGCCCCTGGGGAGACCCGGTGCCCTGCGGCGCTTTCACGCCCCCGGCCTGTGCAGGCTGTTCCCCACCCGGCCGCTGGGCTGCGCCGACAGCCGGACCCTGCGGCGGCTTCGAGTCAACAGGTGCCTGTGCCGCACCGGCTCCACCCGCGCCTTGCGGCCCGGGTCCGCCGGGTACCTCCGGCGGTCGACCACCAGCCGGTCCCTGGGGCGAGCCGCCACCAGGCGCCTGCGGTGCCGCGGCGCCACTCGGTGCCTGCGGCGGTTCACCACTGCCCGGCCCCCGGGCAGACCCGGCGCTCTGCGGTGGCTTGACGCCGTCGGGCGCCTGCGGCGCTGGGGTGCCACTGGGCGCCGCGGCAGTCCCGGCTTGCCCCGGACCCTGCGGAGCCTCGCCCCCCGGCTTCGCACCCTCCGGCGCACTGCCCACCGAACCCCCGGTGCCCGGCTGAGCGCCGCCCGCCCCATCACCGGCCGCCTTCTGCCCAGCCACACCCTGCGCCGCCCCGCCGCTCGTTTCCGCCCCGGCAGCACCCGAGGAACCCCCCTGCTCGGCAGAACCCGAATCCCTCTGCTGCGCAGGAGAAGCCGCTAAATCCACCTTCTCGGTGACCGCATCACCCCCCTGAGCGGGAATAGCCTCTGTCGGCGCGGAATCTCCGGACACCGGGTTCGTCTCGTCGTTCGGGTGGGACACCTACTACCCCTCGTTCCAGGCCGGGTCTTCTCAGTTGCGCGCCAGCCTATCGAGCATTTCCGGGAGCGGTGCACAATGTCCCCATGACCTCGTTCGGTGATCTGCTCGGCCCGCAGCCGGTCCTGCTTCCGGAACTCCACGACGCGGAGGACGCGCTGGACGGCGGCGCCGACCCGGTGGTCGTCGCGGCCGCGCACCCGTCGGCCTCGATCGCCTGGGCGCACCTGGCCGAGGCGGCGCTGGACCGGGCGGGCGACGGCGCGGTGAACCACGACGTGGTCGCCGCCTACGCCTTCGCCCGCACCGGCTACCACCGCGGCCTCGACCTGCTGCGCCGCAACGGCTGGAAGGGCTTCGGCCCGGTCCCGTGGAGCCACGAGCCGAACCGCGGCTTCCTGCGCAGCGTCGGCGCGCTGGCCAAGGCGGCACGGGCGGTCGGCGAGAGCGACGAGTACGCGCGCTGCCTCGACCTGCTCGAGGACTGCGACCCGAGGGCGGCCGCCGAGCTCGGCCTGGACTGACCCGCCGGTGGCGGCGACGCGCGATCGGGTCAGGGCGGCGGGGAAGAGCGGCGCGGACCGCTTCCGCAGCTCCGCGGAGCGGCTGCGCAACTCGGCGCTGCCGATCCTGCAGTGCTCGGTCGGCGCCGCGCTGGCCTGGTTCATCGCGCACACCGTGATCGGCCACCCGCAGCCGTTCTTCGCCCCGACGGCGGCGGTGGTCTCGATCGGCATCTCGTTCGGCGCCAGGGTGCGCCGCTCGGTGGAGCTGGTGGTCGGCGTCGCGGTCGGCATCGGCATCGGCGACGTCTTCATCTCCCAGGTCGGGACCGGGGTCTGGCAGATCGCGCTGGTGGTGGCGGTCGCCATGGCACTGGCGATCTTCCTGGACGGCGGCTCGATCATCTCGATCCAGGCCGCGGGCTCGGCCGTGCTGGTGGCGACGCTGCTGCCGCCCGCCTCCGGCGGCGACCTCTCCCGAATGATCGACGCCCTGGTCGGCGGGTTGGTCGGGGTGCTCGTGGTGGCGGCGATCCCGCTGCACCCGGTGCGCCGCGCCCGCAACCACGCCGCCGACGTCCTCGCCGTCACCCGCGACGCGCTCCTGCAGGGCGCCGAGGGGCTGCTGGAGCAGGACCCGGAGAAACTGAGCACCGCGCTCGCCGCCATGCGCGCCACCCAGCCGCAGATCGACGCGCTGCGCTCCACCCTGGAGGGTGGGAGGGAGATCAGCCGCATCTCCCCGCTCTACTGGAACTCCCGCGCCCGGCTGGAGCGGGTCGGCGCCACCGCCGACCCGCTGGACAACGCGGTGCGCAATGTCCGCGTCCTGCTGCGCCGCTCGCTCACCCTGATCCGGGACGACGAGATCCTGGACCAGCGGCTGATCGACGCCGTCGAGCAGCTCGGCCACGCCGTCGAGGTCGTGCGCCGGATGATGCTCGCCGACCCGGGCGAGCAGCCCGACCAGGCCGAGGCCGCGCGGGTGCTGCGCACCATCGCCAAGGCCGCCCGCCCGGAGCTGGTCGCGGGCGCCGGGCTGTCAGCGCACGTGGTGTTCGCGCAGCTCAGGTCGGCCGTCGTCGACCTCATGCAGGTCTGCGGGGTGAAGCGGATCTCGGCCATCGCGCTGCTGCCGCCGACGGTGGAGAACCCGTACGTGCGCCCCGCGGAGTGATCGAGTAGTCCGCTACTCGCGCTTCGGCGGCGCCGAATCCCTAACGTTCTGGTCGGGCCGAGCCACGAGGGGTGCGCGGCCCGATACTTCGGTCGGCGGGGCCGCGCTCCCACCTCGGTGGGATCCCGCCGGCCGAACAGGGTCGCCCGGCTCCTCCCCGGTGAGCCGGGCGACCCGCCCTCAGGTCCAGAACCGCGTGAGGTAGCCGCCGTAGCGGGACCAGGTGTCCGGCACGCCGGAGAGTTCGAAGAGCCAGTACACGGCGTCGAAGAAGACCGCGTTCACCGCGGGCGTGAAGAGCAGCGCGAAGACCAGCAGCATGCCGAACGGCTCGAACTGCTCCAGCCCGCGCCGGGTGCGGTAGCTCAGCGAGGGCTTGAGCACCCCGTACCCGTCCAGCCCCGGAATCGGCAGGCTGTTCAGCACCGTCGCGGTGACCTGCAGGAACGCCAGGAAGCTCAGCCCGAACCAGAACGCCGCGTGCGCGCCCGAGCTGCCGAAGACCCGGACGATCACGAGCAGCAGCACCGCGAACACCAGGTTCACCAGCGGCCCCGCCGCCGAGATCAGCCGCTGCACGCTCTTCGACGCGAAGTCGGTGCGCACGTAGACCGCGCCGCCCGGCAGCCCGATCCCGCCGAGCGCGATGAACACGATCGGCAGCCCGATGGAGAGCAGCGGGTGGCTGTACCTGAGCGGGTTCAGCGTCAGGTAGCCGCGGATCTCGACCTCCCGGTCGCCCGCCCGCCATGCGGCGTAGGCGTGCGCGAACTCGTGCACGCACAGCGTCACCACCCAGCCCGCCACCACCAGCGTGAAAACCCCGGCCTTGGCCTGCACGGAGTCCAGCTCGGCGGTCCACGCCAGCACCCCGCCGCCGATCGCGACCGCGAGGACGAGCAGGAAGATCGGGCTCGGGCGGACCGCGCGCCGCGCCGTCGGCAGGCTCATCGCACCAGCAGCCACGGCTCGTGGTGCCGGTAGAAGCTCGCGCGCTTGACCACCCGGTCGCTCGCGATGCCGTCCCTGGTCACCACCGCGCCCGGCGTGCCGAGCTGCGCGGCCCTGCCCTCCAGCCAGCGCCGCCGCCGGAAGCGGCGCCGCACGCAGGCCCGCACCCCCGGCTCCGCCAGCGCGGGCGAGACCAGCAGCGCCGGGACCGTGCCGGTGAAGAGCCGCTGCTCGTCCACGTAGACCTCGCCCTCCAGCGCCGCGCCCTCCGGGCCGGTGAGCGTGGCGCGCCCGACCAGCACGGTGCCGGTGTCGTCCCGGATCAGCGGCGTCTCGCCTGCCCTTCCCTCCAGCGCGCGCTTGGCCGCGGCATTGCCGGTGCCGGTTTGGTAGGCGCGAGAGCCGTAGGTCTTCTCCACCGGCACGTAGCCGATCTCGACGTGTAACCGCTCGGTCCGCATGAGGTGCGTGAGCACCGCGGCCAGCGCCGCGTCGGCGCCGAGCACGATCAGCCGGGGCTGGCTGTCCGCGGCGAGCACCGGGAGCAGCCCGTCCACCACCGAAGTGGCCGGGACCGAATCGGTTTGGGTGGTCGGCTGGGAGGCGAGCGCGATCGGGACGGGCGCGTCCGCGCAACGGAGAACGTGGGTACTCACCCTGCCGCACACCTTCCTCGGTCCGAACGCCCTGGCTGCGCTCCGCCCGCCGCGACCGGCCGTTCGTCGGTCCGCACCGTGCGAGCTTAGCCGCGCGCGGCACAGCGTGGAGAACAGCGGTTCCGGGCCGCGCGGGGTCGGTCGGCTAGACTGTCCTCCCGGCCACCGCCCCAGTACGGCAGGTAGCTGCAGCACAGCGGGTGCTGCGCCTCGAACCGTAGGAGTCAGCACCATGCCGGCAATCGTCCTGATCGGCGCCCAGTGGGGCGACGAGGGAAAGGGCAAAGCGACCGATCTGCTCGGTGAGCGGTTGCAGTGGGTGGTCCGGTACCAGGGCGGCAACAACGCAGGCCACACCGTTGTACTTCCGAACGGTGACAAGTTCGCGCTGCACCTCATCCCGTCCGGCATCCTGACCCCCGGCGTCACCAATGTGATCGGCAACGGGGTCGTGGTCGATCCCGGCGTGCTGCTCGACGAGCTGGCCGGGCTGGAAGAGCGCGACGTCGACACCACCGGCCTGCTGCTCTCGGCCGACGCGCACCTGATCATGCCGTACCACGTCGCCATCGACAAAGTGACCGAACGCTTCCTCGGCAACAAGAAGATCGGCACCACCGGCCGCGGCATCGGCCCCTGCTACCAGGACAAGGTCGCGCGCGTCGGCGTCCGGGTGGCGGACGTGCTGGACGAGAAGATCCTCACCCAGAAGGTCGAGGCCGCACTGGAATTCAAGAACCAGGTGCTGGTCAAGATCTACAACCGCCGCGCGCTCGACCCGCAGCAGGTGGTCGACGAGGTCCTCGCCAAGGCCGCGGGCTTCACACACCGCATCGCCGACACCAGGCTGCAGCTGAACGAGGCGCTGGAGCGCGGCGAGACCGTGCTGCTCGAGGGCTCGCAGGGCACCCTGCTCGACGTCGACCACGGCACCTACCCCTACGTCACCTCGTCCAACCCCACCGCGGGCGGCGCCGCCGTCGGCGCGGGCATCGGCCCCAACCGCATCGACACGGTGCTCGGCATCCTCAAGTGCTACACCACCCGCGTCGGGTCAGGCCCCTTCCCGACCGAGCTCTTCGACCAGTACGGCGAGTTCCTCGCCAAGCAGGGCGGCGAGGTCGGCGTCACCACCGGCCGCGCCCGCCGCTGCGGCTGGTTCGACGCCGTGATCGCCCGCTACGCCACCCGCGTCAACGGCATCACCGACTACTTCCTCACCAAGCTCGACGTCCTCTCCAGCCTGGAGCGCGTCCCGATCTGCGTCGCCTACGAGGTCGACGGCGAGCGGGTCGAGCAGATGCCGACCACCCAGACCGGGTTCCACCACGCCAAGCCGATCTTCGAGGAGATGCCCGGTTGGTGGGAGGACATCTCGCACGCCCGCACCTTCGAGGAGCTGCCCGCGAACGCGCAGGCCTACGTGCTCCGGCTGGAGGAGCTGTCCGGGGCGCGGATCTCGTGCATCGGGGTCGGGCCGGGGCGGGATCAGACGATCGTTAGGCACGACGTCCTGAGCTGATCTCCGTTGCACTTGTATGTGTAGCGGCCTACGCTGGTCCCATACCGCTACGGAAGGGGGCCGACAGTGGAAGCGCTACAGCGGGACGATCGTGCCACGGTGACGGTTGGGCAGCGCGAGGTGGAGCAAGCCCGCGAACTCAACGCTTTCCTGGCGGATCGGAAACCGAACGAGGCCGTCGTGACCGTGGGCGTCGGCGCCGATCAGCACCTCGAACTGCCGCCGGAGCTGACCGAGATCGTGCTCACGCTGGTCGAGTTGGTCGGCCGGGGATCAACGGTAACCGTCGGCAGCATCCCCACCGCGATCACCACGACGGTGGCGGCGAACATGTTGCGCATGTCACGGCCTTCTCTGATGAAACTCGTCCGTGCGGAACAGATCCCCTCCCACAAGGTCGGATCGCATACCCGGCTCTTCACCAGGGATGTGCTGGCCTTCCGCCGACAGCAGTTGGAGCACCAGAGCGAGGCATTCGATGAGCTGCGCGCTCTCGAGGAGGAGTGGGGCGTCGTCGACTGAGTTCGGCTGCACCCAGCGGACGGTCCCCTACGATGGGCCGAGTGGGGGATGGTCGATTTCAGCGGGTTCTTGTCGACGCCAATGTGCTGTACTCGCGCACTTTGCGGGACTGGCTCAGTCTGCTGTATCTCCGGGGTGGGAATGGGATGTTCCAGATCTTCTGGACCGAGGACGTCATGGCCGAAATGCTCTATCGGCGGCGCAGGAAGAACCCATTCCTCTCGGAGGAACAGATTGGCGGAACCCGGCGCGCGATCGCGCGAACGTTCGGGCCGGAGAGCGTGATCACCGGATACAAAATCGACGAGACCGTTCCGTACCCGGACGTATTCGACGCGCACGTGCACGCCGCTGCCGTCCACGGCAGGATCGACAAAGTGGTGACCGGTGACCTGACGGGATTCGCCTTCGCGGGCCTCGACGACCTGCCGTACGAGGTCTACAGCGCGGACGACTTCTTCGAACTCGTCGACGACTCCGCACCGCACCTGGTGCGGCAGGTCATGGAGGAACAGCTGCGCTACTGGGTGCCGCGCAAAGGCAAATCGCTACCTGAAGCGCTGCGCGCGGCATCGGCTCCCCGGTTCGGAGAGCGAATCCGCGTCTATCTACAGGCCACAGACCTGGGGAGGGTTCTCGGTCCCGGAACTTAACGCTACGGTGTATGCCCACGCAGGAGGGAGGGGACACGATCGTATCGCTACGAACAGCCGGTCGGTGGACGCTTCCATTGCTGGCATCCGCGGTGCTTCTGCTCGGCTGCGGCGCACAGCAAGACACCGTCACGGTGACGTCCGAACCCCCGACCTCGACCGAATCGGTCCATGACCGCAACCTCCGCATCCGGGAACAGCTGCTGCAGCTCGGCTGCACCACCAATTCCTGCCTGCAGACCTACTTCGCCTGCCAGGACGGCACCCTCACCGGCGACCCCTGCCTGTTCTACCGGGAGCACCCACTGCCGTGACCCCGGCATCCGCGAAGAAGGTCCGTCGAGGGTTGGCGTTGTTACTCGGCCTGTGCCTACTGGCCGGGTTCGGGTTGTACGCGAGCAGTCGGGCGATGGATTACGTGCTCGACCAGATGACGGTGCCCGACGTGAAAGAGTCGACCAGCCCAGAATTCGTGCGCGAAGCGCTGGCATACGGAGATTGGGTTCTCCCGGCCGATGCCACCGTTCTACGCGCCGAGCGCGAGATCGTCCGCGATCGGAACTATCGGATCGCCGTGCGAACGTCACCCGCAGGCTTGGCTTTCATGCTCCGGCAATCCCGATTCCCCTACGCTCTGGATCCCTGCACACCATCCTGCTCCCTCGACAGGGAAGCGGTGGGACAGGAAGCCTGGTTCACCTCGTCGTCGGGAAGGGTGATGATCCGCGAGATCACCGTCTACGGACGAGACGAGAACACCCGGATCGTCCACATCGAATTCCGCGGCGTCTAGAACAGCGTCGGCTCCCCGAACCCCGACGTCCGTTCGATAGCCAGCATCCGCTGCTTCGTATTGATCCCACCCGGCGCCGAAAACCCGTGCAGCGCATGATCGGCGGCAAGCACGCGATGGCACGGAATGATCAGCGGAATCGGATTACGCCCCATCGCCCGCCCCACGGCCTGCGCCCCGCGCGGCGCCCCCGCCAGGGCGGCGACCTCCCCGTACCCGATGGTCCGCCCCGGCCCCACCTCCCGGATGATCCGATAGATTTCCCGATGGAACTGCGGAACCCCGGCCAGATCCAGCGCGATCCAGCGCAGGTCGTCCAACTCCCCGGCGAGATGGCCGCGAACAGCGGCGACCGCGGCCGCAATCGCCCCGGCCGGAGCCTCGCTCAGCGGCGGCGCACCGTCCCGCTCGGTGAACCGGGCCCGCAACCGCTCCGGATCGGACTCCGGCAGCGCGAACCCGGTCACCGCGTCGCCGCGCCAGCTGAGCGCACACGCACCCAGCTCGGTCTCGAAGACGACGGTCGGCATGCCCCCAGTCTGCCGGTACGCACCGACACGTTCGGCGCGGACCGGCCCGACGAAAATCAGGCCACTTCCCGGCGAGTGGACCTTTCGGTTCCCTGATCCGGCGCCTCGGCAGAACTGGACTGGTTCGTCTCCTCCCTGGCTCGAAGGGCGGCCAGATCGGCCAGCTGCCGGTGCATGTCGTAGGAGGACGGCCCGGGATCGTCGCCGGGGAAGGGGCGGAATCGCCCCGGGTACCAGGGCGGTTCGCCGTCCCGAGGCGCGTAGTAGTAGGCCAGCAGGCCGAAGGTGGTCAGGGCGAAAAGCGTGATCAGTGCGGTCATAGGAATGAGAATCCGCCAACTGGACTTGCCGATACATAGCCACTTACCGAATACTGGACTTTATGGCGACACGAGTGATCGGTGCGGCGAGCCTCACCCGCGACCTGGGCAACTGGCGCAGTGCGGGCGACGACGCGGAGGGGAAGCGCGGCTCCCGCCCCGCCTACCTGGCCCTGGCCGAGGGCATCCGGCTGCTCATCCACGACGGCCGCGCCCCGCTCGGCGTCGCGCTGCCCAGCGAACGTGACCTGGCGACCACGCTCGGCGTCAGCCGCACCACCATCACCTCGACGTACGCGCTGCTCCGCGAGCACGGCTACCTGATAAGCAGGCAGGGCTCGCGCAGCACCGTCGCGCTCCCCGCGGCGGTCCAGCACGACGGCAGCAAACCGTCACGCAGCATCCTCGCCATGATGACCCAGCCGGAGCTGCCCACCATCGACCTCACCTACGCCGCCATGACCGCCCCGCCGGAGATGCGCGAGGCCTACGCCGCCGCCCTGGACGGCATCCCGTCCTTCCTCGGCACCCACGGCATGGACCCGGTCGGCGTGCTCGCGCTCCGCGAGGCCATCGCCCGCCGCTACACCGAGCGCGGCCTGCCCACCGGCCCCGACCAGATCCTGGTCACGCTCGGCGCCCAGCACGGCCTGCGCCTGCTGCTCAACGTCCTCACCTCGCCCGCGGCCCGCGTCCTCATCGATCACCCCACCTACCCCAACGGCATCGAGGCCATCCGCGACGTCGGTGCCCGCCCCGTCCCGGTTCCGCTCCGCCCCGACGAGCCGGGCAAGGCCTGGGACCTCGACGGCATCCGCAGCGCCGCCAGGCAAACCGCCGCCACCCTCGCCTACCTGGTCCCCGACTTCAACAACCCCACCGGCCTGCGGATGGATGCCGAGGATCGCGCCGAACTCGCCGCCATCGCCCGCGAAACCCGCATGACCGTCGTCGTCGACGAATCCATGGGCGAGCTCGACCTCAGCGATTCCGAACCCCCGCCGCCCGCAGCGGCTTTCGCGAAGGGATCGGAGATCATCACCATCGGCTCGGCCTCGAAATCCTTCTGGGGCGGCCTGCGCGTCGGCTGGATCCGCACCAACCAGGCGCTCATCACCAAGCTGCTCGGCATCCGCTCCACCGTCGACCTCGGCACCCCCGTCATGGACCAGCTCGCCCTGGTCCACCTCCTCGGCATCTCCGACACCCTGCTCGACCGGCGCCGAAGCCACCTCCGCGCCCAGCGGGCGGCGCTGCTGGAGGCGATCGCCGAGGAGCTCCCGGACTGGAAGGTGGCGCCGAGCACCGGCGGCATGTCGGTCTGGGCCCAGCTCCCCGCGCCCGTTTCCACGGCACTGGCGGCGACCGCGCCCAACCACGGCGTGCTGCTGACGGCCGGTCCGCGGTTCGGTGTGCAGGGCGCGTTCGAGCGTTTCCTGCGGTTGCCCTACACCCATCAGGAAGCGGACCTGCGCTTGGCGGTGAAGTCGATCGCCAGCGCCTACGAAGCCCTCACGCCCCGCGCGGCTGACCCTCTTCAGCCGCTTACCTATTGATGCTTCGGGGACTACCAGTCCGTCCACCAGGGGCGCAGCACGACAAAAATGAACACCAGGAGTCCGAGCACCAGTGCAAAAAGGGCACACATGGTCACTCGTACTCGAATGCTTGTGGATTGGACAGGAACGCGAGTGCCGCGAGCAGTGGACCGCACGTCGGCTCGTGGTCGTGCAGGCGCAGGATCAACAGTGCTGTGTGCTCACTGAGCTGAACCGGATCCTGATCGCAGTCGTACCGACGCCGATCACTGGCGGCCATGTACACCACCGGGCGTAGTGGCCCACTTCGCGAGGGCGTCAGCGGTGCGAACAAGCAGATCGAGTGGCGGCCGTTCGACCTCGCCCTTCGGGTACGCATGGGCAGCCGGAATCCGCTGCGGTAGTTGATGCATGAGTGACCCCCTGAGTGGATTTCCCCTGATGGAGGTCAATGCTGCGCGCATCGCCGAAAGTAGGCCACGGCGCGTGGACCGCACCTACGATGCGTTTATGCGCAGACATCGCCTGATCGACGCTCGGAAGGCGACCGGCAAGACCCAGGAACAGATCGCCACCGAGGTCGAAGTGGACCGGACAACGCTCGGCCGATGGGAACGGAACGAGGGAACACCGCATCCAGCGCAACGCGCGAAGTACGCTGACGCGCTCGGTATCACCATGGATGAGCTATCGGCGATGTTGAGCAGCGTGCCATCGGTCGAAGGTGAGGTGCCGGAGTGGTTGTCGACGTACCTCGGCATGGAGCAATCCGCTACCACGATCCGGACTCACGAGCCCAGAGCGGTCTACGGACTGCTCCAAATACCGAGCTACGTCGAAGGGTTAGTGAGCCGGATCGGCGTATCCGGTGTCTCCGACACGTACGTCCAGCAAGCTGTCGATCAGCGACTGCATCGACAGAAGCGAGTGCGATCGGGCGAACTCGAACTCGATGTCATCATGCCGGAGTCGGCGCTACGGCTCAGGGTCGGCACGCCGGCCGTCATGGTCGAGCAATTGCGTTGCCTCGCAGAGCTATCAGAGCTGCCGAACGTCACGGTCAGAATCACTACCTACGATGCTGGGCAGTACGAGGCGAGACGGCTGAACTGCTTCTCGATCATGACCCACCCCTGGGGCTCGCCGAGGGTGCACTTCGAAAGCTACGCAGGCGGGCGATTCATCACCGAAGCCGAAGAAGTGGGATACTTCGCAAGCGCGTTCGATCATGGGGCGAAGGTCGCTCTGAACCCGAAGGAGTCGCGCAAGTTCGTTCTCGAGCTGGCAGAAGAATGGGAGACCCGGAGAAGTGGATGACCTCAATGCGCTCGATTGGCATGTGTCGAGCTTCACCGACAACGGCACCTGCGTAGAGGTCGCCGGCACCCCGAGCACTGTCTACGTACGCAATAGCAACGCTCGCGAGGCAGGGGCGGTCGCATTCACCCGTGCCGAATGGAGTGCGTTCCTGAAGGGTGCCGCTGCAGGAGAATTCGATCAGTTCGGCTGAGCCGGTGCCGGCAGGGCAACGCCCCCGGTGAATTCTGCCGGGGGCGGGCGCTGACCTCAGTTGGTCACCGCCTCACCAAGGCCAGGTCCCACTGCCCGTGCGGATCCTCCCAGACTGCGACCACATCACCGAGCGGACCATCCTGCCCGGGAGCCTCCTCGAGCCGATCGAGTTCGGCCCCCTCTTCGATCTCCTCGATCCACCGCAGCGCATCCGCCTCGGTCCCGTCGGTGACGAGGTGCAGGTACCCGACGCGCCAGTCGCCGTTCGGCGCGGTGAGATCGCGACCCAGGACATACTCACCGTCCACGAGGAACCAGCTCGTGCTCGCATCGACCCGCAGCGCGAGATCGTCGTGGAACACCAGGAACGGATTCTCGAAGATCAGCTTCCCGCTGAGGACATCCGGTGCGATCCACTCGCCGAGCCGATCCAACTCGGTCTCCTGGATGAAATTGCCCGACGCGTAGAGCGCGTACGTATTCGCCTGTGCCACAGCGGGAACAATAACCGGTGGCGCGGACAACTCTGCGCCACCGGGGAAATCTAGTCCGCCCAGACCTTGTCGATCGGCGTCGCCTCGGTGGGCGGCGCGCTCGGCACCTCGGGCGGGGTCCGGGAGAAGCGCGGGGCGGGTGCGTGCTGCACCACGCCGTCGATGTCGACCAGGCTGTTCCGCGCCACCAGGTGCGGGTTCTGCTCGGCCTCGGTGAAGGTGAGCACCGGGCTGGTGCAGGCGTCGGTGCCCTCGAAGACCGCGGCCCACTCGTCTCTGGTCTTGGTCTTGAACTTCTCGGTGAAGAGCTTCCGCAGCTCGTCCTGCGCGTTCGGGTCGATCTGGTGCGGGAGGCCGGCGGGGTCGATCTCCAGGCCCTTCAGCAGCTCGGCGTAGAACTGCGGCTCGATGGCGCCGACGGCCATGTACTTGCCGTCGGAGGTCTCGTAGGTGTCGTAGAACGCCATGCCGGTGTCGAGCAGGTTGGTGCCGCGCTCCTCGGACCAGAGCCCGACGCCGCGCATGCCCCACATCATGTGTGAGAGCGAGATCGCGCCGTCCACCATGGCCGCGTCGATGACCTGGCCCTTGCCCGAGCTCTGCCGCTCGACCAGCGCGGCCAGGATGCCGAAGACCAGGTACATCGAGCCGCCGCCGAAGTCGCCGGCCAGGTTCAGCGGCGGCACCGGGCGCTCGCCCTTGCGGCCGATGGCGTGCAGCACGCCGGTGATGGAGATGTAGTTGATGTCGTGGCCGGCGCGGTCGGCGAGCGGGCCGTGCTGGCCCCAGCCGGTCATCCGGCCGTAGACCAGGCGCGGGTTGCGGGCCAGGACCTCGTCCGGGCCGAGGCCCATGCGCTCGGTGACTCCGGGGCGGAAGCCTTCGATCAGCACGTCGGCCTTCTCGACCAGGTCGAGCACCTTCGCGATATCGGCCGGGTCCTTGAGGTTGGCCTCCACGATGGTGCGGCCGCGCCACTGCGGGCGCTCCATGTGCCCGGGCAGCTGATTGGGGCGCTGCACGCGCACCACGTCGGCGCCGAGGTCGGCGAGCAGCAGTGCCGCGTGCGGGCCGGGGCCGATCCCGGCCAGTTCGATGACCTTGATGCCCGCGAGCGGGCCCTGCTTGCCGGTGGTTTCTGTGCTCACGCCCTACCTCGGTTCGTCGTCGCAGCTGTGCGTATTGACAGTAGGACAACAAGGGGTTGGAGGTCTATGCGCCCCTGTCGGGGTGGTGCGGTCACACCTTCCGGACGAGCACCGTTGGCGGCAGCAGCCGCTCCAGGTCATCGACGTCCGAGGTGAGGACGGTGACGAAACCCGGCTGGTTGATCGCCACCACCGCCAGCGCGGCGTCGATCGCGTACTTGTGCCCGTGCAGCCCGGCGGCGCCGAGCAGTTCGCGTGCGGCCCGCGCCTCGTCCTTGCCGATCGTGGCGACCCGCATGCGGGAGACCACCCAGTTCCACCGTGCCGACGGGGTGCGCGGGTCGTGCGCCTCGATGAGCGTCATCGGGGAGGTGATGACGTCGACGCGGCCTTCGCGCGCATTGGTCAGCCGGGCCAGCATGGCGCGGTCGCCGCGGACGGCCAGAGCCAGTGCTTCGCTGTCGAGGACGAAGGTCTGCGGTACCGCCTGTGGTCGGCGGGCGGGGGTCACGCGGCGCCCTGGCCGCCATGGGCTGCCCGGCGGCGCAGGTGCTCGGCGTGCAGGTCGTCGAGTTCGCGGTCGGCTACCGCGGCTTCCTCGGCGGTGACGGCTCCGTGTTCCTGCTCCAGCCAGTCCGCCAGCTCGCCGATGAGGTCGCGATCCCGTTGCGCGCGAACCGCTTCGGTGATGTATGCCGAAAGGCCGCGTTCGGCGATCTCCGTGCGGACCTCTTCCAGGAGCTCCTCCGGGATGGTGACGGTGATCTTCCTCGTGGCCATACTTATTACCATACTCCGGTAGGTACTGCGTTCGACCCGGACATCGGCGACAATGCGTCCGTGAGCGTATGGGGCGAGGTCCTTGTCGGCCTGGTGATCCTGGTCGGCCTGATCGGCATCATCGTGCCGATCCTGCCGGGCGTGATCCTGATCTTCGGCGCGATCGCCGTCTGGGCGTTCCTGACCGGCGGGGCGACGGCGTGGACGATCCTGGCGATAGCCGGTGTGCTGCTGGTGATCTCGGGGGTCGTGAAGTACACGTGGCCGGGGAAGAACATCAAGGCGGCCGGGGTGCCGAACCGGACGTTGCTGATCGGGGCGGTGCTCGGCATCGTCGGGTTCTTCGTGGTGCCGGTGATCGGGCTGGTGCTGGGGTTCGTGCTCGGCGTCTACCTGTCGGAGCTGCAGCGGCTGCCGGACGGGGAGCAGGCGCGCAGGTCGACCGGGCACGCGCTGAAGGGCGTCGGGCTGTCGATTCTGATCGAGCTGTTCGGGGCGCTGCTCGCTACCGGGGTGTGGCTGATCGGGGCGGTCGTGGCCTGACGCGGCCACCCGATCGGTGATCGGGGAGCCGGTTACTCGATCACCGGTAGCGGGAGTGTGGCGTTGGGGTCGAGCCGGGGGAGCTGGTCGCGGCGCAGCGGCAGGGTGGGCGGGTCCTCGGGGGCGGCGCGCCAGCGGCCGGGGCGGGGGTCGGAGCCCGCGGGGCGGTGCCGGGCGGGGAGTTTGTAGAAGGCGCGGGCGTTGTTCTCCAGGACCGCGTGCATGTCGGTGCCGACGACGTCGCAGAGCAGGTCGACGTCGGAGTCGCGGAAGGGGCGGCCCGCGCGGGTGCCAGGCAGGTCGGTGCCGAACATGAGGGCCTGCGGGTTCACGGCGTGGATGCGGCGCAGGGTGTCGGGGACGCGCATCTGGACGCGGCCGAAGCCGGTGGCCTTCACGCGGGCGCCGCGGTCGACCAGGTCGAGCAGGTACGGCACGGCTTCGGCGGACATGCCGAGGTGGTCGACGGAGAGCGCGGGCAGCTTGGTGACGACGGGCTGCAGCGAGGCGAGCATCGAGCCGTCGATGTAGAGCTCGACGTGCCAGCCCGCGATGTCGTGCGCGCGCACCGCCTGCTGGGTGAGCTGGGTGATGTCGCCCGCCGCGCGCTTCAGGTTGAAGCGCAGCGCCCGCACGCCGATCTTGTTCAGCTCCTGGATCTCCTCGTCGGAGGCGTCCAGGTCAAGCCGGGTAACCCCGACCCACCCGGTGCCGAGCTCGGCGAGCGCGGCCTTCAGGTAGCTCTGGTCGGTTCCCTGGAACGACCCGCTGACCACGGCGCCGCCGCTGATGTCGAAGCGCCGCATGCGCTTTCGGTAATCGGCGACGGTGTAGGCGGAGGGCAGGTGTCCCTCGTTCTCGGCCAGCGGGAACCGCGGGTCGAAGATGTGGACGTGGGCATCGAACACGTGTACAGAATGCCTCGAGGTGGGTGCGGCTGTCGCCTGCCGGACTCCTACGTTCCGGCAGGCGACGCGCGCTAGACCTTGTTCGGCTCGCTGGCGCGCAGCATGTCCTCGCGCTCCACGACCTTGACCCGCTCGCGGCCCTCGGGCTCGCCCAGCGAGCGCTCGTGCGCGTCCAGGCGGTACCAGCCCTGCCAGGTGGTGTAGGGCACGCCCTTGCCCTCGAGGAACTCGATCACGGCCTCGGGGTGGGGGTTCTCGGCGCGCGGGAAGTCCTTGCTGTCGTCCAGCAGGCAGGCGACGGTCTCGTTGGCATCGCCCTTGGTGTGGCCGATCAGCCCGACCGGGCCGCGCTTGATCCAGCCGGTCACGTAGGTGCCGGGCAGGTAGCGGGCCTTGCCGTCGGCGTTCTCGTCGATCAGGACGCGGCCCGCCTCGTTCGGCACGGTGCCCGCCTGGTCGTCGAAGGGCAGCTGGGTGATGTTCTGCGACAGGTACCCCACCGCGCGGTACACGGCCTGCACCTCCCAGTCGCGGTACTCGCCGGTGCCCTTGACGTTGCCGGTGCCGTCCAGCTGGGTGCGCTCGGTGCGCAGCCCGACGACCTTGCCGTCGGCGTCGCCGACCACCTCGGTCGGCGCCTCGAAGAAGTGCAGGAAGAGCTTGTGCGGCCGGTTGCCCTGGTCGCGGATGGCCCACTGCTCGAGCGTGTTGGCGACCATGTCGACCTGCTTGGAGTGGCGGCGCGCGGCCTCGGAGCCCTCGTCGTAGTCGATGTCCTCGGGGTCGACGATGACCTCGATGGTCGGCGAGTGGTCAAGCTCGCGCAGCTCCAGCGGGGTGAACTTGGCCTGCGCGGGGCCGCGGCGGCCGAAGACGTGCACCTCGACGGCCTTGTTCTGCTTGAGCCCCTCGTAGACGTTCGGCGGGATCTCGGTCGGCAGCAGCTCGTCGCCGGTCTTGGCGAGCACGCGGGCGATGTCCAGCGCGACGTTGCCGACGCCGAGCACCGCGACCTTCTCGGCCTCCAGCGGCCAGGTGCGCGGGACATCGGGGTGGCCGTCGTACCAGGAGACGAAGTCGGCGGCGCCGTAGGAGCCGTCCAGGTCGATGCCGGGGATGGTGAGCGCGCGGTCGGCGTTGGCGCCGGTGGAGAAGATGACGGCGTCGTAGAAGCGGCGCAGGTCGTCCAGGGTGATGTCGGTGCCGTAGTCGATATTGCCGAGCAGCCGCACCTGCTCCTTGTCCAGCACCTTGTGCAGCGCGGTGATGATGCCCTTGATGCGCGGGTGGTCGGGCGCGACGCCGTAGCGGATCAGCCCGAACGGCGCGGGCATCCGCTCGTAGAGATCGATGGAGACGTCCGCGTCGGACTTCATCAGCGCGTCGGCGGCATAGATCCCGGCCGGGCCTGCACCCACGATCGCAATGCGGAGCGGCCGAGCCGCCTCACTCTGTTCGGTCATGTTCACGCGCACCTTCGGTCGATACGTTCATCTGGCGTCTACTTAGCCCAGGCTAACCTGAGATCGGTACGGGACCGCGCTCCGATTCTCTCCGGAGCATCGGAAGGCGGCTCCGGCACGAGTCGCAAGCTCCCATTCTATCGGCCCTGCTCCACGCGGGCCGCGACCCGGGTGGGCAGCGCGTATCCTGCCGGGGCCGGTGCGCCGACGGCCCAGGTCATCGGTGATCATCGAGGGATGAGCGAGCAGCAGCCCAACGATCCGGAGCCGGAAGTCCGCTCGATCGTCCCGTTCGTGGCGGCCGGGGTGGTCGCGGTGCTGGTCCTGGTGGGGATCGTGCTCGCCGGGGTGCTGTCGCCGGTTGAGAAAAATGTCACAGAGGCGGACAAGATGTCGGCCGCGGTGCGCAACTACGCGGATGCCCGCGGCCGCACCGACGCGGTCCCCCCGCCCGGCACCGCCTGCGATGGCTTCGACGAGGCCGCCTCGCCGCTGGCCGAGCAGCTCGGCGGGCCGGAGACGCGCACCGAGATCGAGGTCGGGGCACTGGCGAACCCGGTGGTCGAGGGCGACCGTGGCCGGATCACGGTGACCACCCGGGTGAACGGCAGGGAGGCCACCGCGACCTGGACCCTGACCAGGGACGGCGACCGCTGGCTGGTCTGCGGATGACGCGCCCGGACGCGGGGAAACTCGTGTTGACAGCGGCCGCCGCGCCGGGGCAATCTCGGTTCGCAAGGTCATGAGAACCAGCGTCAAGCCCCGGCTCGGCTGGTCGGCAACCCTCCTCCGCGGCGGGGTGCTCCGGGTGACGACCTGGCCGTATGCGGCGTTCCCATGCGGCAAGCGTGGATTCACAGGAGGTTCGACATGAGTTATGCCGGTGACATCACCCCCAAGCAGGCGTGGGAGCTGTTGCGCGACAATCCGTCCGCCGTGCTGGTCGACGTGCGCACCGAGGCCGAGTGGCGCTTCGTCGGCGTGCCGGACACCACCGAGCTGGAGCGCCCGACCGCGCTGATCGAGTGGGTGGACGGCACCGGCTCGCCCAACCCGGCCTTCCTGGAGCAGCTGCAGCGCGCGCTCGACGGGCGTGACCCGGAGGCGCCGGTGGTGTTCCTGTGTCGCTCCGGCCAGCGCTCGGCGAACGCCGCCGGGCTGGCGACCGGCGCCGGAATCGCCCCCTCCTACAACGTGATCGACGGCTTCGAGGGCCCGATCGACGGCGCGGGCCACCGCGGCTCCGCCGGTTGGCGCGCCGACGGCCTGCCCTGGCGGCAGTCGTGATCACCGGCGGCGCCTTCGACCGGCCGCTGCCGGAGAACGTCGGCCCGGCCACGCTCGGCGTGCGCGGCGGGCTGCGCCGCTCCGGCTTCGAGGAGACCTCCGAGGCGCTCTACCTCACCTCGGGCTTCGTCTACGAGAGCGCCGAGGCGGCCGAGGCCGCCTTCACCGGCGATGTCGAGCACTTCGTCTACTCCCGCTACGGCAACCCGACGGTCGCCGTCTTCGAGGAGCGGATGCGGCTGATCGACGGCGCCGAGGCGTGCTTCGCCACCGCCAGCGGCATGGCGGCGGTCTTCACCGCGCTCGGCGCGCTGCTGAAGGCCGGTGACCGGCTGGTCGCCGCGCGCAGCCTCTTCGGCTCCTGCTTCGTGGTGGCGAACGAGATCCTGCCGCGCTGGGGCGTGCAGACGGTCTTCGTCGACGGTGAGGACCTGGACCAGTGGGAGCAGGCGCTCTCGGTGCCGACCCAGGCGGTCTTCTTCGAGACCCCGGCCAACCCCATGCAGAACCTGGTGGACGTGCGGCGGGTCAGCGAGCTCGCGCACGCCGCGGGCGCGAAGGTGGTGCTGGACAATGTCTTCGCCACCCCGCTGCTGCAGCGCAGCCTGGAGCTCGGCGCCGACGTGGTGGTCTACTCCGGCACCAAGCACATCGACGGCCAGGGCCGGGTGCTCGGCGGCGCCATCCTGGGCGAGCGCGAGTACATCGACGGCCCGGTGAAGACGCTCATGCGGCACACCGGCCCCGCGCTCAGCCCGTTCAACGCCTGGACTCTGCTCAAGGGGTTGGAGACCATGCCGCTGCGCGTTCGGCACTCCACCGCGGCGGCGCTCGAGGTCGCCCGCTTCCTGGAGGGCCACCCGGCGGTGGGCTGGGTGCGCTACCCCTTCCTGGAGTCGCACCCGCAGCACGAGCTGGCCACCACCCAGATGAGCGGCGGCGGCACGGTGGTTACCTTCGAGTTGGCCGCCCCCGACGGCGAGGGCAAGAAGCGCGCCTTCGAGGTGCTGAACCGGCTGCGCGTCATCGACATCTCGAACAACCTCGGCGACGCCAAGACGCTGATCACGCACCCGGCCACCACCACGCACCGGGCCATGGGCGCGGAGGGGCGGGCCGGGATCGGGCTCACCGACGGCGTCGTTCGCATCTCGGTCGGCCTGGAGGATGTCGAGGACCTGATCGCGGACCTGGACCACGCGCTCGGCTGAGCTATTGACAGCATCCTGTCATGTTTGACAGGATGCTGTCATGACTTCGGAACCTCGCATCGTGTACACGGCGGTCTACGACACCCTGGCCGACTGGGAGGTCGGGGCCGCCATCGCGTACCTCAACAACCCCGAGCTGCAGCGCGAACCCGGCTCGCTCGTGGTGCGCACGGTCGGTCGCGGCACCGAGCCGGTGACCACCGGCGGCGGCATGCGCATCCTGCCCGACGTCGATCTGAGCGCGGTCGACCTCGACCGGGCGGCCGCGCTCATCCTGCCCGGGGCCGCGCTCTGGGATCAGGGCGACGAGTTGGCGGCCTTCGCCGAGCTGGCCCGCGGGTTCCTCGACGCCGGGCGGCCGGTCGCGGCCATCTGCGGCGCTACCTTCGGGCTCGCCAAGGCCGGGCTGCTCGATACCAGGGCGCACACCAGCAACGACCCCGGCTACCTGGCGTCCAGCGGCTACGCGGGCGCCGCGCGCTACCGCGACGAGCCGGCGGTCACCGACGGCAATGTCGTCACCGCGACCTCGCTGGCGCCCTTCCACTTCGCGCACCAGCTCTTCGCGGTGCTCGACGTCTACGAGCCGCAGGTGCTGGACGCCTGGTTCCGGCTCTTCGCCGAGCGCGACCCGAGCGCGTACGCGGTGCTCGCGGAGCACGGCGCGTGACCGAGCAGGAACTCTTCAGCACCGCCGCCATCACCTCGTTCGCGCTGAACGGCCGCTTCCTCGCGGTCGCCGAGAAGCTCGCCGCCCCCGCCGGGCTCACCGCCGCCTGGTGGCAGGTGCTCGGCGCGGTGCTGCGCGAACCGCTCCCCGTCGCGGGCATCGCCAGGGCCATGGGGATCACCAGGCAGAGCGTGCAGCGCATCGCCGACCTGCTGGTCGAGAAGGGGCTCGCCGAGTACCGGGAGAACCCGGCGCACCGCCGCGCCAAACTGGTCGCCGTCACCGACGAAGGCCTGGCGGCGGTGCGCCGGATCGACCCGCAGCACGCGCAGGTGGCGCACCGGCTCGCCGCTGAGCTCGGTGCCGAGCGGTTCGCCGAGATCGTCGCCGCGCTCACCGAACTCGCGGCGACGATGGACCGGCTGGAGCTGGATTCCTAGCCCAGCTTGCGCAGCCGCGGCGCGAGGTCGCGCTGGAAGAGGTCGAGGAAGCGGCGCTGGTCGTGGCCGGGGGCGTGGAAGACCAGGTGGTTCAGGCCCGCGTCGAGGTAGGGCTTGATCTGCTCGACGGCCTCGTCGGGGTCGCTGGCCACGATCCAGCGCTTGGCGATCTGCTCGATCGGCAGCGCGTCGGCGGCGGCCTCCATCTCGATCGGGTCGGTGATGGAGTGCTTCTGCTCGGGGGTGAGCGAGAGCGGGGCCCAGAAGCGGGTGTTCTCCAGCGCCAGTTCGGGATCGGTGTCGTAGGAGATCTTGATCTCGATCATCTTGTCGATGGGGTCGAGGTCGCGCTCGGCCTTGGCCGCGCCCTCGGCGACGGCGGGCAGCAGCTTGTCGGTGTAGAGCTCCATGCCCTTGCCCGAGGTGCAGATGAACCCGTCGCCCGCGCGGCCCGCGTACCTGGCCACGACCGGGCCGCCCGCGGCGATGTAGACGGGGATGCCGCCCTCGGGGACGTCGTAGATGGAGGCGCCGACGGTGTGGTAGTACTCGCCGTCGTAGTCGACCCGGTCACCGGTCCAGAGCGCGCGCATGAGCGCGACCGACTCGCGCAGGCGGGCGAAGCGCTCCTTGAACTCGGGCCACTCGCCCTTGTAGCCGGTGGCGATCTCGTTCAGCGCCTCGCCGGTGCCGACGCCGAGCATGACCCGGCCCGGGTAGAGCACGCCCATGGTGGCGAAGGCCTGGGCGATCACCGCGGGGTTGTAGCGGAAGGTGGGGGTGAGCACCGAGGTGCCGAGCTGGATCCGCTTGGTGCGTTCGCCGACCGCGGCCATCCAGGCCAGCGAGAAGGGGGCGTGGCCGCCCTTGTGCCGCCAGGGCTGGAAGTGATCGCTGACGGTCGCGCTGTCGAGGCCGTGCTCCTCGGCGAGGACGGCGATCTCCACCAGTTCCCGCGGTCCGAACTGCTCCGCCGAGGCCTTGTACCCGAGCTTGAGGTCTGCCATGTGCGCCACTCCTGTCGCCACGTTGCCGCGGGCACTTCGTGCCGGGCGCCCGCCTGCATCGACCATAGAGGAGCGGGGTTACCCGGTGCCGGGCGCGGGGTCGGGCAGCGCGCCGGGCGCGGGGTTGCGCGGTGCGCCGGGCGCTGGGTTCGGCAGCGCGCCGGGCGCGAGGTCGAGCGGCGTGCCGACTGCGGGGTCGCGCAGCAGCGGGTGCCGCGTGTATTCCGCGGGGACGGCGGTGATGGGCGGGTCCGGTTCGACGTCGGTGCGGCGACGAGCGACCGCGCGCACGTAGCCGAGGTGGGCGCCGCGGTCGGCCTCGAGGGCGGCGATCTCGACGGCGTTCTCCGGGTTCACCGCGTACTGCCAGTCCAGCCAGCGCTGCCAGCCCTCCGGCATGGCGTCGGCCAGCTCGGCCTCGAGCAGGCCACTGCGCTCCCAGTGCGCGTGCCACCACTCCGGCGTGTGCAGGCAGGCCAGCGCGGGCTCCCACCAGGCGGCGAGGTGGTCGGGGACCGGCCACCCCGGGTCGGCGGTGAGTCCGGCGCCCGCGATGCCGAGCTGGCCGCCGGGGCGCAGGAAGCGGGTCAGGTACTGGGCGTACAGGTCGTCGGTGCCGTAGTAGACGAAGGAGTCGATGCTGAGCACGGCGTCGAAGAAGCCGGGGGCGAAGGGCAGCGCGCGGGCGTCGGCGTGCAGCGCGTAGACCGCGTCGGCGACGCCCGCGTCCCGGAAGCGCCGCGTCCGCTCGGCCGCGTCGAACCACAGGTCGACCGCCCACACCTCGACGCCGAACTCGGTGTGCAGGAACACCGACGAGGCGCCGCGGCCGCAGCCCAGGTCGAGCACCCGCATGCCGGGCCGCAGCTCGACCGCCTCGGCGAGCCACTCGGTGAGCCACAGCGGGTTGGCGCCGCCGCTCACCGCGGCGCGCAGCCAGTCCGGGTGGTAGCGCGCCGAGCGCGGGAAGCGGGGGTGCGTCGGGTCGGTCATCGCCGGGGCTCCTGTGCGTCGGCCGGACGGCAGAGCGCGCGTTCGGCGGTGGTGGTGATGCGCTCGATCGCGGCCTCGACATCGAGGCCGCGGCCGGTGAGCAGGTGGTCGAGGGCGTCGAAGCCGGTGAGCGCCCACAGCACGTCGGCGGCCCATTCGGCGCTGACATCCGCGCGCAGCACGCCGCCATCGGCCAGCCGTTTCGCCAGGTGCTCGACGCCTGCGCGGCGGTCATCCTCCATGTGCCGCACGGCATCTCCGGCCGAGGCGGGGTCGAGCCGGTCCATGGCGTGCAGCACCCGGTAGATCTCCAGGTCGCGGCTCTTCATCCGGGAGGCGGCGGCGATCGCGGCGCGCAGGTGTGCGCGCGGCTCGACGTCGGTGACGGCGGCGCTCAGCTCGCCGAGCCCGGTGCGCTCCCAGAGGTCGCGCACGAAGGCGTCGAAGAGCCCGGCGCGGGAGCCGAAGTCGGCGTAGATCGTGGTCCTGGAGACCGCGGCGAGCTTGGCCACCCGGTCCAGGCTCACCGGCTCGGCCGGTGCCTCGCGCAGCCGCTGCGCCACGGCGTCCAGGATCCGGCGCCTGGTCTGCTCGGCGTTCTCCGCCCGTGCCACCTGTTCGTACTTGCGTGTGCCCACGTCGTCATCATCGCACATTTGGCTTGACAATCTGTCCGTTCGAATTCACTATTCGACTGTACATCATGTTCGGTGAATAGTGCCGTTGACATTCCTGCCGCCGGAACCGATTCACCTCCGCACCCCCTTCGATCAGCGAGGACCCCGAATGACCCGCACCACCGACCCCCGCGCGCTCTGCCTGCGCAGCATCGAGATCATGGCGACCGGCGTCGAGGCCGACTTCCACGCCGTCGTGCACCCCGAGGCCGTCAACCGCGAGGCGAAGGACGAACCGCCCGCCTGCCGCGTGCCCGGCCCGGCCGGGTTCCACGCCACCGCGCTGTGGCTCCGCGCCGCCTACTCCGACCTGCACTGGGAGGTGCACGACACGGTGGTCGACGGCGACCTCGTCGTCGTGCACGCCACCATGTCCGGGCGGCACACCGGCCCCTTCGTCACCTACACCGCCGAGGGTGGGGTGGAGCAGGCCTTCCCGCCCACCGGGCTGACCTTCGCCACCACCCAGACGCACTGGTTCCGGGTTACCGACGGCCTCGTCCGCGAGCACTGGGCCAACCGCGACGACCTCGGCACCGCCAAGCAGCTCGCCTGGGTGCCGCCCACCCCGGCGTATCTGTTCCGGATGGCCAGGGCCACCAGGGCGGCGCGGCGCGCGGAAAGGACGAACGCGCGATAATTGCTCCGTGATGGCCAACGACGAACCGATCCTGTCCTACCTGACCGACATGGACGGTGTCCTGGTGCACGAGGACCACCTCATCCCGGGCGCGGACACCTTCCTGCGCGAGCTCGGGGAGAACGAGATCCCGTTCCTCGTGCTCACCAACAACTCGATCCGCACGCCGCGCGACCTGCAGGCGCGGCTGCGGCACTCGGGGCTGGACATCCCGCAGGAGGCGATCTGGACCTCGGCGCTGGCCACCGCGACCTTCCTGGACGACCAGCGCCCGAACGGCACCGCCTACGTGGTCGGCGAGTCCGGGCTGACCACGGCGCTGCACGAGATCGGCTACGTGCTCACCGACAGCGACCCGGACTACGTGGTGCTCGGCGAGACCCGCACCTACTCCTTCGAGGCGATCACCACCGCGATTCGCCTGGTGGAGCGGGGTGCGCGCTTCATCGCGACGAACCCGGACGCCACCGGCCCCTCGCGCGACGGCGTGCTCCCCGCGACCGGGTCGGTGGCGGCGCTGATCACGCGGGCCACCGGCCGCGACCCGTACTACGTCGGCAAGCCGAACCCGCTCATGATGCGCTCGGCGCTGCGCAGGCTCGGCGCGCACTCGCAGTCGACGGTCATGATCGGCGACCGGATGGACACCGACGTGATCTCCGGGCTGGAGGCGGGGATGCGCACCATCCTGGTGACCTCGGGGATCTCCACCGTCGCGTCGGTGGGGGCGTACCCGTACCGGCCCACCGCGGTCATCGACTCGGTGGCCGATCTGGTGGGCCGGACCCGCACCCCCTTCGACGAATGACACCGTTCGCGGTGCGGTTGCCGACAGTTCAGGTCCGCGCCGCTCGCACCCGGCGTTCCGTCCGGTTCCTTCACTAAGCTCGTGCGCATGGCCGACCACGATCCGTCCACCGTCTACATCGCCTCCCCGGAGGGCGACACCGGGAAATCGACGGTGGCGCTCGGGGTGCTGCAGATGCTGTGCGCCACCGCGGCCAGGGTCGGCGTCTTCCGCCCGATCACCCGCTCCGCGACCGAGCCTGACTACATCCTGGAGCTGCTGCTGGAGCACAGCACCGCGGACATCGACTACGCGCAGGCGGTCGGCGTCACCTACGACCAGGTGCACGCCGACCCGGACTCCGCGATCAGCGAGATCGTCATGCGGTTCCACGAGGTCGCCGCGGTCTGCGACGCGGTGGTGGTGGTCGGTAGCGACTACACCGACGTGGCCAGCCCGAGCGAGCTGCGCTTCAATGCGCGGATCGCGGTGAATCTCGGTGCGCCGGTGCTGCTCGTCGTGCGCGGTGCAGGCCGCAGCCCGGACGAGGTGCGGCAGCTGGTCGAGCTGTGCAGCAGCGAGCTGCAGGCCGAGCACGCGCAGTCGGTCGCCATCGTGGCGAACCGCTGCGACCCGGACGAGCTGGGCGAGATCCGCGCCGCGCTCGCCGGTTTCGAGGTCCCGAGCTGGACGCTGCCCGAGGTGCCGCTGCTGATCGCGCCGACCATGGCCGAGCTGTGCACGGCGCTCGGCGGCGAGCTGTGGAGCGGCGACCCGGAGCTGCTGAACCGCGAGGCGCTGAGGGTGATGGTGGGCGGCATGACCGCCGAGCACATCCTGGAGCGGCTCACCGAGGGCGTGGTGGTGATCGCGCCGGGCGACCGCTCGGACGTGCTGCTCGGTGTGGTGGCCGCGCACGAGGCCGACGGCTTCCCGTCGCTGGCCGGGATCATCATGAACGGCGGCATGCTGCCGCACCCGGCCATCTCCCGGCTGATCACCGGGCTGCGCCCGCGGCTGCCCATCCTGACCACGCAGCTCGGCACCTACGACGCGGCGGGCGCGGCGCACGGCACCCGCGGGCGCATGTCGTCCGGGAACTCGCGCAAGGTGGACACCGCGCTCGCCCTGATGGAGGAGCACGTCGACGCCGCCGAGCTGCTGGCCCGGATCGAGCTGCCGCGCACCGAGATCGTGACCCCGCAGATGTTCGAGTACCAGCTCATCGAGCGGGCGCGGGCCGACCGCAAGCGCATCGTGCTGCCCGAGGGCACCGACGACCGCATCCTGCGCGCGGCGGGCCGGGTGCTGCAGCGCCGGATCGCGGACCTGGTGATCCTCGGCGACGAGCAGAAGATCAGGGCCCGCGCCGCCGAGCTCAATGTCGACATCTCCGCCGCGGAGGTGCTCGACCCGCTCGGCTCCGAGCACCTGGAGCGCTTCGCCGAGATCTACACCGAACTGCGCAAACACAAGGGCATGACGCTGGAGCGGGCCCGCGAGACCGTCACCGATATCTCCTATTTCGGCACCATGATGGTGTACGAGGGGATCGCGGACGGCATGGTCTCCGGTGCCGCGCACACCACCGCGCACACCATCCGGCCCTCGCTGGAGATCGTGAAGACGGTGCCGGGGGTCTCCACGGTGTCCAGCGTTTTCCTCATGTGCCTGGCCGACCGGGTGCTCGCCTACGGCGACTGCGCGGTGGTCCCGGACCCGAGCTCCGAGCAGCTCGCCGACATCGCCGTCTCCTCGGCCGCCACCGCGCAGCGCTTCGGCATCGAGCCGCGGGTCGCCATGCTCTCCTACTCCACCGGCGAATCCGGCAGCGGCGCCGACGTGGACAAGGTGCGGATCGGCACCGACCTGGTGCGCGAGCGCGCCCCCGAACTCCCGGTCGAGGGGCCGATCCAGTACGACGCGGCGATCGAGCCGACGGTGGCCGACGCCAAGCTGCCGGATTCCCAGGTGGCGGGACGGGCAACGGTTTTCGTGTTCCCCGACCTGAATACGGGCAACAACACCTACAAGGCCGTGCAGCGCAGCGCGGGCGCGGTCGCCATCGGCCCGGTGCTGCAGGGGCTGAACAAGCCGGTGAACGACCTGTCCAGGGGCGCGCTGGTGGCCGACATCGTGAACACGGTGGCGATCACCGCCATCCAGGCACAGGGATAGGTGGGAGTGCGATGTCGACGGTCCTGGTCCTGAACTCGGGTTCCTCGTCGCTGAAATACCAGCTGCTGCACCCGGAGTCCGGCGAGGTGCTCGCCTCCGGGCTGGTCGAGCGGATCGGCGAGGGCGACGGGCGGGTCGAGCACCGCGCCGGGGACCGGCGGGTCGAGCGCGCGGCGGCGATCCCGGACCACGAGGCCGGGCTGAAGGTGGCCTTCGACCTGTTCGCCGAGACCGGGCAGGACCTGGCGGCGGCCGGGTTGACCGCGGTCGGGCACCGGGTGGTGCACGGGGGCGAGGTGTTCTACCGGCCGACGCTGGTCGACGACGCGGTGCTCGGCACCATCTCGGAGCTGGCCGAGCTGGCGCCGCTGCACAACCCGGCCAACCGCACCGGGATCGAGAGCGCGCGCAGGCTGCTGCCCGAGGTGCCGCAGGTCGCCGTGTTCGACACCGCCTTCTTCCACGGGCTGCCCGCCGCCGCGCGGACGTACGCGCTGGATACGGCCACGGCCGAGCGGTTCGGGATTCGGCGCTACGGGTTTCACGGGACGTCGCACGAGTACGTCTCCGGGCAGGTGGCGCTGCTGCTCGGGCGGGAGCCCGCGGAGCTGAACCAGATCGTCTTCCACCTGGGGAACGGGGCGTCGGCCGCGGCCATCCGCGGGGGCCGCGCGGTGGACACGACCATGGGGCTGACGCCGCTGGAGGGGCTGGTCATGGGCACCCGCGGCGGGGACATCGACCCCGGGGTGCTCACCCACCTGCTGCGCAACGGGCTCGGGGTGGACGAGGTGGACCGGCTGCTGAATCGGGAGTCCGGGTTGAAGGGGCTCGCCGGGGTGAACGACTTCCGGGAGCTGCGCAAGCTGGTCGAGGCCGATGACGCCGCGGCGCGGCTGGCCTACGACGTGTACGTGCACCGGCTGCGGCGGTACCTCGGGGCGTACCTGGTTGAACTCGGCGCGGTGCAGGCGATCACGTTCACCGCCGGGGTCGGGGAGAACGATCCGGGGGTGCGGGCGGATGCGCTGGCCGGGTTGGAGCGGTACGGGATCGCGGTCGATCCGGAGCGGAACATCGCCTCCGAGCGCGGGGCGCGGGTGATCTCGCCGGAGGGGGCGGAGGTGGCGGTGCTCGTCGTGCCGACCAACGAGGAGTTGGCGATCGCCCGCGCCGCGGTCGCCGTGGTGACGGGGTAGGGCGGCATCCGCCCCGGTCGCGGGGGCGTGCGGCAACCGCCATCAGTCGTCGGTGGACCGGCGCGGTTCAGAACCAGGTCTTGGCGCGGACGGTGTTCGCCAGGTCGACCAGGGCGTAGCGGTGGGTGCGGGTGGGGGCGGCGCGGGCGAGGGAGCGCAGCTCGGCCTCGGTGGCGTCGCGGAGGGCGCGCTCGGTGAAGGGGGCGCCGAAGAGGGTGTCGCGCTCCGGGGTGTTCCCGGCCTGCAGCCAGGTGAGGGCGGCGCCGAGCACCAGGACTCGGAGCTGGGTGGCGCGGGGTTCGCCCTCCGGCAGCGCCTGCACCCTGGCGGCGGCGTGCTGCAGGGTGCTCTCGTCCAGGTCGGCGGGCGGGTGCGCGGTGAGCAGCAGGACCACCGCGGTGGTGCGGGCGGTGGCGTAGTGCCGCGAGGTCGGCGGGACCTCGTCCATGGCGCGCACCGCCTCCGCCGTCCGGCCGCGCGCCGACCACTGCCTGGCCAGGCCGAAGGCGGCGCTCACCACGGCGCGGTCGGTGCGCCAGACGGTCTCGTAGTAGCGGCGGGCGAGCGCGGCGAATTCTCGGTGCTCGGTCGCGCCGGGCGATTCCGGCGGGTCGGCGGTACTCGCCGCGGGCGAAGTCGGCACGGCGGTGTTCGCCGCGGGCGGCTGCCCGGCCTGCGCGGCGGATGCGGCGGGTGTGGCCTGCGCGGCGGATGCGGCGGGTGTGGCCTGCGCGGGCGCGGCGGGTGTGGCCTGTGCGGCGGGTGTGGCCTGCGCGGCCGGTGCGGCCTGTGCGACGGGTGCGGCGGTGCGGGTGAGCAGCTCGGCGGTGGCGGCGAGGGCGAGTTTGGGGGCGATCTCACCGGGGAGCAGGCCGTAGACCTGGTCGAAATCGCGGTAGGCGGCGGTGTGTTCGCGGTCGAGGAGCTGCGCGACGCCGTGGAACCAGGGGATCCGCCAGTCCTCCTCGCCCCCGAGCCGGGCGAGCGCCTCGCGAGCACGGGCCGCCTCCCCGCGGTCCAGCCAGACCTTCACCTCGGCCAGGGTGAGCTCCAACTCGATGGTCTCCGGGGCGTTCTCCGGGTCGGCGGCGGCACGCTCGCGGGCGTCCCGCAGCGCGCGGACGGTCTCCTCCGGGTCCGGGTGCACGGTGGCGGCGAGCAGCGGGGCGGAGGGGTCGGCGGGGTCGAGCAGCGGGACCGGGAGCGCGGCCGCGATCTCGGCGGCGTCCAACGTCTCCGTCCTGGCGATGCCGTCCAGGTAGGCGTCGGTGCGGCGGACGGTGCCCTCGGTGCCGAAGGCGGCGCGCGGCGGGCTGAAGACCGTGGAGAGTTGGGGGTGCTCGGCGCCGGTGTCGAGCGCGAGGATCTCCCGCAGCACGCCGGTCAGCTGCGCCGCCATCGTCCGCGCGGAGGGGAAGCGGTGCTCCGGCTCGGGGGCGGTGGCGCAGCGCAGCAGGCGGTCGAAGGACGGGTAGCGCCGCAGCACCTCGTGCTCGTCCGGGTCCGGGATGCCGTCCTGGTAGCGGCCGCCCTCGGTGCGCAGCCGCAGGGTGAGCACGGCCAGCGTGCGGCCGACGGTGTAGATGTCGGAGGCGACGGTCGGGCCGGTCTCGGCGATCTCCGGGGCCTGGAAGCCCTTGGTGCCGTACAGGTTCCCGTATGCCTCGATGGGGGCGACGGCGCCGAGGTCGATCAGCTTGACCTGGTCCTCGGTGATCATGATGTTGTCCGGCTTGAGGTCGTTGTAGGTGAGCCCGGTGGCGTGCAGGTGCTCCAGCGCGGGCAGGATCTCCAGCACGTAGGCGATGGCCTCGGCGACCGGCATCCGCTCCGGGCGCGGGCGGTCGTCCAGCACGTCGCGCAGCGAGCGGCCGCCGACGTACTCCATGACGATGTAGCCGATGCGCTCGCCGCCCGCGGCGGTGTGCTCCACGAAGTTGTGGATCTTGACGATGCTCGGGTGCGCCACCTCGGCCAGGAAGCGGCGCTCGGCCATGGCGACCGCCTGTGCCTCGGCGTCGCCCGCGTGCAGCAGACCCTTGAGGACCACCCAGCGGTCGTCCACATTACGGTCCACCGCGAGGTAGATCCAGCCGAGGCCGCCGTGCGCGAGGCAGCCCTGGATCTCGTACTGGCCCGCGACCATGTCGCCGCGGTGCAGGGCGGGGCGGAAGTCGTAGCCTGCGCCACAGGTCGGGCAGGTGCCCGCGGTGCCGCCGTCCTGGCCCCGGCCGACCGGGGAGCCGCAGCGCCAGCAGAAGCGCTTGCCCTCGGCCACCACCGGGTCGTCGAGGACGGCGTCGAGCGGGTCGGCCGGGGGGACCGCCGGGATGGTGACCAGGCCGGCGCCGAGTTTCCGCACGGTCGGGCGGGTGCGCACGGTGCGGGTGCTTCGCCCCGACGCGGTGCGGCCGGAGACCGTTCCGGTCGGGACCAGCGCCCCGGTGGCGGGCCCCTCCGCCCGCTGCGTCCCGGGGGCGTCGTCGTCGCCGAACGACACGCGCTGGGTCTCCGGGCTCGCTTCGCCGGATCCCCTCTCGTCGGGGATGGGCACGCGCTGTGTCTCGGGCGCCGCGCCGGCGGGATCGACCTCGTTGCCGGTGAAGGGCACGCGCCGCGTCTCGGGGGACGCGCCGTCCGGGGGCGGGGCAGCGGGGGCGGGCATGGCGCTCAGTTCTGGTAGGTCGGAGCGGGCGGGGCGGGGGAGGGGCCGAGGACGGCGAGCCAGCGGCGGTGGATCGCGGTCCAGGTGCCGTCGGCGCGGATCCGCTCCAGCGTGGCGTTGACCGCGCGCACCAGGTCGTCGTCGCCCTTGGGGATGCCGATCCCGTACGGCTCGTCGGCGATGCCCGGCCCGACCACGTGCGTGTACGGGTCCTGTGCGGCCAACCCGGCCAGGATGGTGTCGTCGGTGCTCGCCGCGTCCACCTGCCGCTGTTGCAGCACGACCAGGCAGTCGGCCCAGGTGGGGACGGTGAGCACGGTGGCGGCGGGCTGCTGCAGCCGGATCCGGTCCAGCGAGGTGGTGCCGCGGACCACGCAGACCCGGCGCCCGGCCAGGTCGCCGATGCCGTTGATCCCGGAGTTCTTCAGCGCCAGCACCCGCTGCTGCGCCCGCAGGTACACGCTGGAGAAGGTGACGCTGCGCCGCCGCTCGCAGGTGATCGTCATGGTCTTGGCGACCAGGTCGACGGTGCGGTCGACCAGCGCGCGCTCCCGGTCCGCGGAGCCGAGGCTGCGGAACTCGATGGCGTTCGGGTCGCCGAGCAGGTCGCGCGCGATCTCCCGCGCGATGTCGGCGTCGAAGCCGACGATGCTGCCGGAGACCGGATCACGGAAGCTCAGCAGGTTGCTGCCCGCGTCGAGCCCGACGATCAGCCTGCCGCGGGCGCGGATGGCGTCCACCGCGGGGCCGCTGAGCGCGCCGGTCGGGCGCAGGCTCGCGGTCGGGTCGCCGCAGTCGGCGGCGGCGGGGCTCGGCGGCGGGGCGCCCGGCGTGATCGGCACCGCCTGGGCGGGCAGCGGCGGGTCGGTGTACTCGGCGGTGCGGCTGATCACCGCGGGCGCGGTGGGCTGCGCGCACCCGACGACGGTGCTCAGCGCGAGCAGGAGCAGCAGCGGGATCGTCGCCCTCATCGGTACTCCCGCAGCCGCGGCCAGAGCCCGAGCACGACGCAGACCGCCGCGAGGACGCCGAGCAGGTACGCGCCGGGCGCGAGCAGGTTCAGCGCCCGCAGCGCCGTCCCGGCCTCGCCGCGCAGCCGGTCCCTGGTCTCGGTGACGGCCTGCTCCAGCGCGGTGTCGAGCGCCTGCACCTGGGCCGCCGAGTCGTCCTGGCCCGGCCCGGTCGCGACCACCGCGGCGCCGACCCAGTCGCCGCGGTTCAGCGTGTCGTTCATCCGCTGGTGCGCGGCCTGCCAGCGCGCCAGCGCGGTTCGGGCCGCGGCGATGTCGCCCGCGGCGGGCGCGTCCGGCGGGTAGCCGTCGAGCAGCTCCGCGAGCCGGGTGATCCCGGCCTCGTAGCTGCGGTCGTAGTCGCCGGTGGCGTCCCGGCGCACCAGCTTCACCGTCTCCGCGGCGCGCGCCTGCTGGACCAGGATCCGGCTCTCGGTGAGCCGCGATCCCGGGACCGCGCCCTGGTCGCGGCCGTGCACCATGGCCGCCGCGGAGATCGAGCCCGCGACCACGGTCCAGGCGAAGAGCCCGAGCAGCAGCACGCTGGCCGCGAGCAGCCCCGGGTTGAGCGTGCGGCGCCAGCGGTGCGCGATCTCCCGCTGTGCCCAGAGCAGCACCAGCAGCGCGCCGACGAGCAGCAGGATCGCCTTCCACGGTGGGCGCACGTGGTCGCGCTGGGCCTGCACCACCGCGGCCGAGCGGTGCTCGTGCAGGTCGCCCGCCATCGGCAGCAGCACGTTCTGCATCTGGTTGGAGGCTTCGCTGAGGTAGGCGGCGCCGACCGGGTAGCCGCTGCGGTTCGCGGTGCGCGCGGTCTCCACCAGGCCGGTGTAGACCGGAAGCCCGGTGGCGATCTCGGTGCGCAGCGTGGTGTCCGGGCCGTCCACCGGCTCGGCGCTGTGCCCGGAGCGGGCCACCAGCTCGGCGGCGGCCTCGCCGACCGCCTGGCTGTACCGGTCGCGTACCGGCTGCGGTTCGAGGCCGCCCGCGATGAAGGCGGTGCCCGCGGCGGCGTCGGCCACCGAGAGCGCGGTGTAGAGGCTGTGCGCGGAGTAGGCGTCCGGCTCGGCGTCGGCGAGCAGCGTGCGCAGCGCGTCCTGCCGCTCGGCCGCGACCTCTGAGGTGGTGAGCCCCGCGGTCAGGCAGACGAGCACCAGCAGCATCCCCATCGCGAGCAGCTTGCCGGGCGAGGAGGATACGAAGGCCCGCACGTCGGCATGCACCGGCGTCATCTCCACCTCCAGTCTCGGGTGAGCGGCTGCGCGCGTGTTCGGAGTTTATTGTGGTCGTACGGGAGCCGCGGCGCGGGCAACGCCCCCGGGTGGAGCGCTGCGGCCGGACGAGAGCGGGTTGTGCGGATGCGTGGTGACGGGGACGGCTGGACGCGCGGCCCGGACGGCCTGCAGCACTGGGGCCGCTTCGGCGCCGCGGGGCTGCTGCTGCGGGCGCCGCTGCCCGGCGGCGGCTCGGCGGTGTTGCTGCAGCACCGGGCGCTCTGGAGCCACCAGGGCGGCACCTGGGCGCTGCCCGGCGGCGCGCGGGACAGCCACGAGACGACGGTGCACGCGGCGGTCCGCGAGGCGGGGGAGGAGGCAGGCATCCGCCCGGACGACGTCCTGGTCCGCGCCGAGCGGGTGACCGCGGAGGCGGCCAGCGGCTGGACCTACACCACCGTCGTCGCGGACGCGCCGTCCACGCTCGCCCTCACCGGGAACCCGGAGAGCACCGAGCTGGCCTGGATCCCGGAGGACGAGGTCGCCGACCGCCCGCTGCACCCCGGCTTCGCGCTGGCCTGGCCCGGGCTGCGGGCCGCCCCGGCGTGGATCGACCCGACCTGCCTCGCCGCGGACGACCGGCTCGCCAAGGCGCTGCCGCGCACCCTCGATCTGGCCGACCGCGGCTTCGTCTGGCTGCACGCCGAGCCCGCGGGCCCCGGCGAATTCGCCAGGATCATCGACCCCGACCCCGAGGCGCGTAACACCGACACCGACGCCGCGGCGCGGGAAGCCGACCCCGGCGCCGCGGCGCGGGAAGCCGACCCCGGCGCAGTGGCGCGGGAAGCCGCAGCCGCGGCCGGAGCCGCGCCGGGCACGCCCACAGCCGTCTTCGCGCTCACCCGCTGCCAGGTGCTCTCCTGACCGCACGGCTCAGGCGTTCGCCAGCAGCGCGGACTTGAGCGCGCGGGCGGCGGCCTCCGGGTCGGCGGCCTCGGTGATCGCGCGGACCACGACCACCCTGGACGCGCCCGCGGCGAGTACCTCGGGCAGCCGCTCGGCGTCGATCCCGCCGATCGCGAACCAGGGCCGGGTCGGCGCGGCCGCGGCGGTGGCGCCGACCAGCTCCAGCCCCGCGGCCTGCCTGCCCGGCTTGGTCGGGGTGGTCCAGACCGGGCCGGTGCAGAAGTAGTCGATGTGCTCGTCCAGCGCGGCCACCCTGGCCTGGTCGCGGTCGTGGGTGGAGCGGCCGAGCACCACGTCCGGGCCGAGGATCTTGCGGGCGTACCAGGGCGGCAGGTCGTCCTGGCCCAGGTGCAGCACGTCGGCGCCCGCGGCCAGCGCGACATCGGCGCGGTCGTTCACCGCGAGCAGCGCGCCGTGCCTGCGGGCGGCGGCCTTCAGCTCGGCCAGCGCGCCCAGCTCCTGCTTCGCCTCCAGCGGGCCGAACTCCGCCTCGCCCGGCGAGCCCTTGTCCCGCAGCTGGATGATGTCGACCCCGCCCGCCAGCGCGGCGTCGGCGAAGCTCGCCAGGTCGCCGCGCTCGCGGCGGGCGTCGGTGCAGAGGTAGAGCCGGGCGGTGCCGAGCCGGTCCCGGGGCGGAACGGGCCGGGCTGGGGTGAGCGGCGGAACCGGGTGGCCGGGTTGCATGGATAAGGACGGTAGTCACCGCGCTCCCGCCCGTCGACTCGGTACCGCCCGCCGGGCGGGCCGTCGGCGGGCGGGCGGTGCTCCCCGCGCTACCGTGGATACCGACAAGGAGGCAGGTGGAGCGGATGCGGACTCTGGCCGTCGTCGGCGGCGGGGCCATCGGGCTGGCCGTGGCGTGGCAGGCCGCCGAGGCCGGGTGGTCCGTCACCCTCTTCGACCCGGAGGTCGCCGCGGGCGCCTCCTGGGTGGCGGGCGGCATGCTCGCCCCGCTCTCCGAGGGCTGGCCCGGCGAGGAGCGGGTGCTCGGCTTCGGCGCCGCCGCGCTCGCGCGCTGGCCCGGCTTCGCCGAGCGGCTCACCGCGCGCACCGGCATCCCGCTCTTCGTCGCCGAGCAGACGCTGACCGTCGCGCTGGACCGGGCCGACGCCGCCGACCTGCGCACGGTCGCCGACTTCGGCGCCGAGCACGGCCACGAGCTGCGGCTGCTGGACCGCGCCGGGGTCAGGGAGCGGGAGCAGGGGTTGGCCCGCACGGTGCGCGCCGGGCTGCTCACCGACGAGCCCGCGATCGACAACCGGGCGCTGGTCACCGCGCTGCGCGCCGCCGCCGAGCTGGCCGAGGTCCGGGTGCACGCCGACCGGGTCGACGACCTCGCCGCGCTCGACGCCGACCGGGTGGTGCTCGCCGCGGGCGCCGCCTCCGCCCGGCTCTGGCCTGGGCTGCCGGTGCGGCCGGTGAAGGGTGAGATCCTGCGGCTGCGGCACCGGCCGGGTGCCGCGCCCGCGCCGGGCCGGGTGGTCCGGGCCAGGGTGCACGGGCGGGCGCTCTACCTGGTGCCGCGCGGCGACGGGATCGTGGTCGGCGCCACCCAGTACGAGGCGGGCTTCGACACCGCCGTCACCGTCGGCGGGGTGCGCGACCTGATCGCCGACGCCGAGGCGGTCTTCCCGGCCATCGCCGAGTACGAGTTCGCCGAGGCGAGCGCCGGTTCCCGGCCGGGCAGCCCGGACAACCTGCCGCTGATCGGCGCGCTGGACGACCGGGTGCTCGCGGCCACCGGGCACGGCCGCAACGGCATGCTCGCGGTGCCGCTCACCGCCGACGCGGTGCTCGCGCTGCTGGCGGGCGACGCGCTGCCCGAGGCCGCGGTCGCCGAACCGGGGCGGTTCCGCGCCGGAACCGCGGCGGGCAGCGCCCCCGTAGGCCGGGCGCCACGCGCCGGGGAGCTTGCCACCGCCGGTGCGGCGCCACGCACCCCAGGGCCGAGCGGCGCAGCCGGGACGCCGCACACCCGAGAGCCGGTGCCCGCGGTCGCCGATCGGCCCGGCCGCGGGTCACCGACAGACACAGGAGGAATCGGATGACGACATCCATCCCGATCGGAGTCACCGTGAACGGCGCCGATCACGAGTTCGCCGAGCCGCTCTCGGTGCGCGAGCTGCTGGACCGGCTGGAGCTCCCGACGCAGGGGGTCGCGCTCGCCGTCGACGGCGCGGTCTTCCCCAAGTCGCGCTGGGACGAGCCGGTCGGCCGCGGCTGGTCCATCGAGGTGCTGACGGCGGTCCAGGGTGGCTGAGCTCGCCACGCCGGAGGCCACCGCGGTCCAAGCCGCCGAGTTCGAGCCGCTCCGGATCGCGGACCGGGAGTTCGACTCCAGGCTGGTCATGGGCACCGGCGGCGCGGAGAACCTGACCGTGCTGGAGGAGGCGCTGCTCGCCTCCGGCACCGAACTCACCACGGTCGCCATGCGCCGGATCGATGCCGCGGGCGGTACCGGCGTGCTCGACCTGCTCAAGCGGCTCGGCATCGCCCCGCTGCCGAACACCGCGGGCTGCCGCACCGCCGCCGAGGCGGTGCTCACCGCGCAGCTCGCCGCCGAGGCGCTGGAGACCGACTGGGTGAAGCTGGAGGTGGTCGCCGACGAGCGCACCCTGCTGCCGGACCCGGTCGAGCTGCTCAGCGCCGCCGAGCAGCTGGTCGACGCGGGCTTCACCGTGCTGCCCTACACCAGCGACGACCCGATCCTGGCGCGCAGGCTGGAGGAGGCGGGGTGCGCCGCGGTCATGCCGCTGGGCTCGCCGATCGGCACCGGCCTCGGCATCGGCAACCCGCACAACATCGAGATGATCGTGGCCGGGGCCGGAGTGCCGGTGATCCTGGACGCCGGGATCGGCACCGCCAGCGACGCCGCGCTCGCCATGGAGCTCGGCTGCTCCGCGGTGCTGCTCGCCACCGCCGTCACCAGGGCCCGCAAACCGGCGCTGATGGCCGCCGCCATGGCCGACGCGGTGCGCGCCGGGCACGCCGCCCGGCTGGCCGGGCGCATCCCCAAGCGGTTCTGGGCGCAGGCCTCCTCCCCCGAGCTGTAGTCGGGGGGCGGGTCCTCCGCGAGGATGACGCGCCTCGCGACTTGCTGCCGACGCGCGGAGCGCCCCGGATGCGGAATGCTTGGCCGCATGATCGAACTGAAGGGCCTGACCAAGCGGTACGGCCAGACGGTCGCGGTGCGGGATCTGACGTTCACCGTCCGGCCAGGGCAGGTGACCGGGTTCCTCGGGCCGAACGGTGCGGGCAAGTCGACCACCATGCGCATGATCCTCGGCCTCGACACCCCCACCTCCGGGACCGCGCTGGTCAAGGGCGTGCCGTACCGGCAGCTGAAGAATCCGCTCCGCACCGTCGGCGCGCTCCTGGACGCCAAGTGGGTGCACCCGAACCGCTCCGCGCGGGCGCACCTGCACTGGATGGCCGCCTCCAACGGCATCGGCAAGGACCGGGTCGAGGAGGTGCTGCGGCTGGTCGGCCTCTCCGAGGTGGCGAACAAGGCCGCGGGCGGCTTCTCGCTCGGCATGTCGCAGCGGCTCGGGCTGGCGGGCGCGCTGCTCGGCGACCCGGAGGTGCTGCTCTTCGACGAGCCGGTGAACGGCCTCGACCCGGAGGGCATCCTCTGGATCCGCCGCTTCATGCAGCGGCTGGCGGGCGAGGGCCGCACCGTGCTGGTCTCCAGCCACCTGCTCTCGGAGATGGCGCAGACCGCCGACCACCTGGTGGTGATCGGGCGCGGTGAGCTCATCTCGAACTCCACCACCCAGGAGTTCATCGAGCGCGCCTCGGAGGCGACCGTCCGGGTGCGCAGCCCGCAGCTGGACCAGCTGCGCAGCCTGCTCACCTCGGCGGGGATGACGGTGCGCGAGGACGGCGCCGCGCAGGACGGCCCCGCGCTCGTGGTCGCCGGGGTCACCAGCGATGCCGTCGGCACGCTGGCCGGGGAGAACGCCATCACCCTCCTGGAGCTGGCGCCGCAGCGCGCCTCGCTGGAGGACGCCTTCATGCGGATGACCGGTGGCGCGGTCGAATACCACGGCAGCGGCATCGAACAGGTGATGGGAGGTGCGCTCTGATGGGCGTGCTGGCAGCGGAACGGATCAAGCTCACCTCGACCAGGTCGCCGTGGTGGTGCTCGGCGGTGATCGTCGCGCTCGGGATCGGCCTCGCGGCGCTTTTCGCGCTGGTGGTGCGGAGCTCGGCGGGCGACCCGGAGGCGGGGATGCCCGCGCTCGACGTCGGCTTCGCGACCTCGGGGGTGACCGGCTTCGGGGTGATGGTGCTGATGATCCTGGCGGCGCTCACCGTCACCAGCGAGTACCGCTTCGGCGTCATCAGGACCACCTTCCAGGCGGTGCCGAACCGGTACAGCGTGCTGCTCACCAAGGCCGGGCTGGTCGGGGTGTACGGCGCGGTGCTGAGCACCCTGGTCGCCTTCGGCGCGGTCGCGGTGGCCAAGGTGATCGGCGGCCCCGAGGCCACCGTCGCGCTGACTTTCGAAGGCCAGTGGCGGGCGATCTACGGCATCCCGATCTACGCCTTCCTCGCGGTGGTGCTCGCCGTCGGCGTCGGGGTGCTGGTGCGGCAGTCGGCCGCGGCGATCTCGCTGATCGTGCTCTGGTCGCTGCTTCTGGAGCCGCTCTTGAGCGCGTTCGGCAGCTTCGGGCGTACTGTGGGACCCTTCCTGCCCTTCAACAACATCAACCGGTTCCTGAGCGTCGCCGAGTTCGGCGGCGACTGGCACTGGGGCGTGTGGGGCAGCCTGCTCTACTTCACCGTCTTCGTCGCGGTGGTCTTCGGCGCGGCCCTGGTGTGGGCCGACCGCAGGGACGCCTGAACCGCGAACATTCGGTTACTCCCCGGACGGGGGGTAACTTCGGACTACCCGAGCCGACGTCCCTCGCCGCTCGGGTGCGGCGGCGGCCTCGCGAGAGGTTGCTGCCCCGCATCGGCCGCCACTGCCCGGCGGTCGTTGGCACCGGCCCGGTGTGGCACCAGCCACACCGGGCCGGGTGCGTGC
>NZ_JBHVAK010000027.1:0-82572 GCF_042667085.1 Nocardia sp. NPDC057353 | reverse complement strand
GGTACCGGGCTCACCCGGTACCGCCGCTGCCGTTACTGCTCTCGGATCAAGCCGATGCGGCCTTCTCCACCGCGCGCACCTGGCCCTGCGCCTTGGCCAGCGCGGCCTTGCTCGCGTCCGAATCTGACAACACCGACCGCGCGGCCGACTCGTCGATGTCGCCCGCGAACTCCGCCGACTCGGCGAGGATCCGGACCGTGCTTCCGGTCACCGAGAAGAAGCCCCCGTGCACCGCCGCCACGATCCGCTCGCCCTCGATCGGGACGATCGTCACCGTTCCGCCCTCGACCAGCTGCCCGAGCAGCGGCTCGTGGCCCGCCATCACGCCGATCTGCCCCTCGGTGGTCTGCGCACTGACGAAGGACGCCGTGCCGGACCAGAGCCGCCGCTCCACGGCGACCAGGTCCACCGACATTTCAGCCATGGCGGACTACTTCCCGGCGATCCGCTTGGCGGCCGCCTCGACGTCGTCGAGCCCGCCGCAGGAGTTGAACGCCTGCTCCGGCAGGTGGTCGAACTCGCCCTTGGTGACCCGCTCGAAGTCCTCGATGGTCTGCTCCAGCGGGACCACCGAGCCCGGCTGACCGGTGAACTTCTCGGCCACAATGAAGTTCTGGCCGAGGAACTTCTCCAGCCTGCGGGCCCGGCCGACGAGGACCTTGTCCTCCTCGGAGAGCTCGTCCATGCCGAGGATGGCGATGATGTCCTGCAGCTCCTTGTACTTCTGCAGGATCCGCTTCACCTCGTTGGCGACCGCGAAGTGCCGCTCGCCCAGGATCGACGCCTCCAGGATCCGCGACGTCGAGGTCAGCGGGTCGACGGCGGGGTAGATGCCCTTCTGCGAGATCGGGCGGGAGAGCTCGGTCGTCGCGTCCAGGTGGGCGAAGGTGGTGGCCGGCGCCGGGTCGGTGTAGTCGTCCGCGGGCACGTAGATCGCCTGCAGCGAGGTGATCGAGCGGCCGCGGGTCGAGGTGATCCGCTCCTGCAGCTCGCCCATCTCGTCCGCCAGGGTCGGCTGGTAGCCGACGGCCGACGGCATCCGGCCGAGCAGCGTGGAGACCTCGGAGCCGGCCTGGGTGAAGCGGAAGATGTTGTCCACGAAGAGCAGCACGTCCTGGTGCTGCACGTCGCGGAAGTACTCCGCCATGGTCAGCGCGGAGAGCGCGACGCGCATGCGGGTGCCCGGCGGCTCGTCCATCTGGCCGAAGACGAGCGCGGTGTCCTGGAGGACGCCCATCTCCTCCATCTCCAGGCGGAGGTCGGTGCCCTCGCGGGTGCGCTCGCCGACGCCGGCAAACACCGAGGTGCCGGAGAACTCCCGCGCGATACGGGTGATCATCTCCTGGATCAGCACGGTCTTGCCGACGCCCGCGCCGCCGAAGAGGCCGATCTTGCCGCCCTTCACGTACGGGGTCAGCAGGTCGATGACCTTGATGCCGGTTTCCAGGATCTCGGTCTTGCCCTCGAGCTGGTCGAAGCTCGGCGGCTTGCGGTGGATGCCCCACTGCTCGCCGTCCCGGCCCAGGCCGGGGCTGTCCAGGCACTCGCCGAGGGCGTTGAAGACGTGGCCCTTGACGACGTCACCGACCGGCACCGAGATCGGCTTGCCGGAGTCGGTCACGGTGGTGCCGCGGACCAGGCCGTCGGTCGGCTCCATCGAGATGGTGCGCACGATGTTGTCGCCGAGGTGCTGCGCGACCTCGAGGGTGAGCGTCTTGGCCACCGCGGTCAGGGTGATCTCGGCGTTCAGCGCGTTGAAGAGCTCGGGGATCGCGCCGCGCGGGAACTCCACGTCCACGACGGGGCCGATGACCCGGACGACGCGGCCTGCGGCCGCACCGGTCCGGCTCGTGTTGTCTTGGGTGACAGCTGCGGTCATTGGTTGGTTCTCTTCCTGATGTCGATGTGCTCAGTCGCGGTCCGAGCTGGCCGCCAGGGCGTTGACGCCGCCGACGATCTCGCTGATTTCCTGCGTGATCTGGGCCTGACGCACCGAGTTCGCCTGTCGGGACAGGACGCTCGCCAGTTCGTTGGCATTGTCGGTGGCGGCCTTCATTGCGGTGCGCCGAGCCGCGGACTCGGATGCCGCCGCGTCGAGCAACGACGCGTAGATACGCGTGTTGACGTACTTCGGCAGCAGCGCCGCCAGCAGTACCTCGGCGTCGGGCTCGAACTCGTACTGCGCCGTCACCTGGTCGGCGTTCGGCGAGTCGGTGAGGCTGTCCTCGCCCATCTCGATGCGCTCGTCGACGAAGCTCACCTGGATCGGCGCCAGCCTGCGGACCTCGGGGGTCTGGGTCAGCATGGAGACGAACCGGGTGTAGACGATGTGCAGCTCGTCGACGCCTTCGATGTCGCCGGTGCCGTCCGGCGCCGCGACGGTGCCGTCCGAACCGGCCATGAAGGCCTCCACCAGGTGCCTGCACGCGGGCGAGGCATCGGTGTACTTCGGCTGCTGCGAGAACCCGGTCCAGTACGCGACCACCGAGCGGTTGCGGAAGGTGTAGTACGTCAGGCCCTTGTTGCCCATGACGTACAGCACCGGCTCCTTGCCCTCGCCGCGGAGCGTGGTGATGAGCTCCTCGGCCCGCTTGAGCACATTCGAGTTGTAGCCACCGGCCATGCCGCTGTCGCTGGTCACGACCAGGATGGCGGCGCGGCGCGGGTTCTCCCGCTCGGTGAGCAGCGGGTGCGTCAGGTTCTTCGACGCGCTCGCCAGCTCGCCGAGCACCTTGGTGATCTCCTCGGCGTACGGCTTGGCGGCCGCGACGCGCGCCTGGGCCTTGGAGATGCGCGAGGTCGCGATCAGCTCCTGGGCCTTGGTGATCTTCTTGATCGAGTTCACGCCACGGATGCGGGAGCGCAGTTCACGCAAGCTCGGCATCGCTGATCACACTCCCTTCGTTCCCGTGGTCGGGCTGCTCGTCACTTGTCGATCGTCTTGCGGGTGACCGACAGCGACTCGACCTCTTCGTGGCCCAGCTCGCCCGCATCAGCCTCGTTGACCACGCGGCTGCCGTCGGAGGCCAGGAAGCCCTGCTTGAAGTTGTCCGTCGCGGTCTTGATCGCCTCGGCGGCGTCGCCCTGCAGCACCTTGCCACCGGCGATCGACTCGAAGGCCTCGGCGGCGGTGTTGTGCAGGTCGTCCAGCAGGTCCCGGGTGAAGCGGCGGACGTCCGCCACCGGCACCGAGTCGTAGTAGCCCGCGTCGACCAGGTAGATCGAGACGATCTGGTCCTCGACGGCGACCGGGGTGTACTGGTCCTGCTTGAGCAGCTCGGTCCAGCGCGCGCCGCGCTCCAGCTGGGCCAGCGAGGCGGCGTCCAGGTCGGAGGCGAAGGCGGAGAACGCCTCCAGCTCGCGGTACTGGGCCATCTCCAGGCGCAGCGAACCGGCGACCTTCTTCATGCCCTTGGTCTGGGCGGCGCCACCGACGCGGGAGACCGAGGTGCCGACGTTGATCGCGGGGCGGACGCCCTTGTTGAACAGGTCGGACTCCAGGAAGACCTGGCCGTCGGTGATCGAGATGACGTTGGTCGGGATGAAGGCCGAGATGTCGTTGGCCTTGGTCTCGATGATCGGCAGCCCGGTCATCGAGCCCGCGCCCATCTCGTCGGAGAGCTTGGCGCAGCGCTCCAGCAGCCGGGAGTGCAGGTAGAAGACGTCACCCGGGTACGCCTCGCGGCCCGGCGGGCGGCGCAGCAGCAGCGAGATGGCGCGGTAGGCCTCGGCCTGCTTGGTCAGGTCGTCGAAGACGATCAGGACGTGCTTGCCCTGGTACATCCAGTGCTGGCCGATGGCCGAGCCGGTGTACGGGGCCAGCCACTTGAAGCCGGCCGAGTCGGACGCGGGAGCCGCCACGATGGTGGTGTACTCCAGCGCGCCGTGCTCCTCCAGCGCGGACTTCACACCGGCGATGGTGGAGCCCTTCTGGCCGATCGCGACGTAGATGCAGCGGACCTGCTTGGTCGGGTCGCCGGTCTCCCAGTTCGCCTTCTGGTTCAGGATGGCGTCGATCGCGACCGCGGTCTTGCCGGTCTTGCGGTCGCCGATGATCAGCTGGCGCTGGCCGCGGCCGATGGCGGTCAGGGCGTCGATGGCGGTGATGCCGGTGGCCAGCGGTTCCTCGACCGGCTGGCGCTCCAGCACCGTCGCGGCCTGCAGCTCCAGCACGCGCTGCTCGTCGGCCTCGATGTCGCCGAGGCCATCGATGGGCTGGCCGAGCGGGTTCACCACGCGGCCGAGGAACTTGTCGCCGACCGGGACCGAGAGCACGTTGCCGGTGCGCCGGACCTCCTGGCCCTCCTCGATCTCGGCGTACTCGCCGAGGATGACCGCACCGATCTCGCGGTCCTCGAGGTTCAGCGCGACGCCGAGCACGCCGCCGGGGAACTCGAGCAGCTCGTTCGACATCGCCGAGGGCAGGCCGCTGACATGCGCGATGCCGTCGCTGGTGTCGGTGACGACACCCACTTCTTCGATGGAGGTCTCGGGGGTGTAGCTCTGGGTGTAGCTCTCGATCGCGCTACGGATCTCGTCGGTGGAGATCGTCAGCTCCGCCATGTTCTTCCTGCTCTCGCTGTCTGGTCTCGAATGTCGGGGGGTGGGCGCGCCTAGGCCAGCGCCCGGCGCAGCCGCTCCAGTCGGCCGGTGGCACTGCCGTCGATCACGTCGTCGCCGATGCGCACGACCAGCCCGCTGAGCAGGCTCCGGTCGAGCTGCACGTGCACGGTGACCGGCTTGCCGTAGATGCGCCGCAGCGAACCGGCCAGCCGGTCGCGCTGCTGCTCGGTCAGCTCGACCGCCGCGCGCACGTGCGCGACGATCTGCTCGCGACGCGCCGCCGCCAGCGCGGACAGGTCGTCGAAGGCCGCGCCGAGCGAACCGCGCTGCCGGGTGACCACCTGCTCCGCGAGGGTCAGGGTGATGCTCTCGGTCTTGCCGGAGAGCAGCCGGTCGAGCAGGTCGCGCTTGGCCTGCGCCGGCTTGCTCCGGTCGGAGAGCGCCTGCTCCAGCTCGGGGTTGTCGGCGATGATCCGGCCGAGCCGGAACAGCTCGTCCTCCACCGCGTCCAGCCGGGAGCTGTCCGACGCGGAGGCGAGCAACGCCTCCTGGCCGAGCAGGACCAGGGTGTCGATCAGGTCGGAGGTGCGCGACCAGTGCTGGGCGACCGCGGTGGTCAGCACCGCCAGGGTGGCGGGGCTGACCTTGCCGCCGAAGACCCGCTCGCTGAGCTCGGCCCGTTGCGAGCCGGACACCGACACGTCCGCGAGTGCCACACGCAGCGGACGCTGGTCGTCCAGCACGGAGACAACGGCGAACAGTTCCGACCCCGTGGTGGCGGCTGCGCTGTCGCTTCCGGTCAGGGCGGCCCGGAGCGCCTCCCTGGACCGGGAGCTGGCCTCTCGGCTCGCTGCGTACATGCTTCTCACTTTCGCGTCGCTACCTTCCGACCCCGATGCCTGCGTCCGACTGGTCGAGCTCGTTCAGGAACCGGTCGATCGACGCGGCCTGCTTGGCCTCGTCGGAGACCGACTGACCGATGATCTTCTCGGCCAGGTCGACGGCGGTGCGGCCGACCTCGGAGCGCAGCTCGGTGAGGATCTGCTGGCGCTGGGCTTCCAGCTGGGCGTGGCCGGAGGCGACGATGCGGTCGCTCTCGGCCTGGGCCTCCGCGCGCAGCTGCGCGAGGATCTGCTGGCCCTGGGAGCGCGCCTCCTCGCGGATGCGCGCGGCGTCGGTGCGGGCGTCGGTCAGCTGCTGCTGGTACTGCTGCAGCGTCTGCTTGGCCTCTTCCTGCGCGGCCTCGGCCCGCGCGATGCCGCCCTCGATCTTCGCGGCGCGCTCGTCGAGGACCTTGTTCAGCCGCGGGACCACGTACTTGACGAAAAGGACCGCGATGATGGCGACGCAGACCGCCGACCACACGATGTCGTAGGTCGCGGGCAGGAGGGGATTGGGCGTCTCTCCTTCGGCCGCGAACACAGCCAACTCGTACATCGGAATCAGAAGATGAAGCCGGCGACCAGGCCGAGCAGCGCGAGCGCCTCGGTCAGGGCGATACCGATGAACATGGTGGAGCGGAGGGTGCCCTGCAGCTCGGGCTGACGGGCGATACCCTCGATGGTCTTGCCGACGACGATGCCGACGCCGATGCCGGGGCCGATGGCGGCGAGGCCGTAGCCGACCGCGCCGAGGCCGCGGAAGGTGGTCTCGGTGTTGGCAGCTTCCTGGGCCAGGTACGAGAGGCTCATGAGTCTTTCATTCCCTTTCTTTTGCTCACCCGCCGGTCGGCCGGATGAGCGGGTCTTCGTTGGACGGTGTCGGTCAGTGGGAGTCGGCGTGCTGCGCGAGGCTGATGTAGACGGCGGTCAGCAGCGCGAACACGTACGCCTGCAGGACGATGACCAGCAGTTCGAAGAGCGTGAAGGCGAAGCCGGCCAGCAGCGATAAGGGCGAGAAGACCTTCATCCAGGAATCGGCGTCGAACAGGAAGAACTGGGTGGCCGCGAAGAACATGACGAGCAGGATGTGGCCGGCCAGCATGTTGGCCATCAATCGGATCGTCAGCGTGAACGGCCGCAGCAGGAAGGTCGAGACGAACTCCATCGGGATGAGCAGCACGTGGATCGCGGGCGGCACATTCGGGATCACGATGCTGCTGCGCATGTACTTCAGGAAGCCGTACTTCTTGATGCCCACGTAGTTGAAGGCGACATAGGCGACCAGGGCCAGCACCAGCGGCATCCCGATGCGTCCGTTGGACGAGATGTTCAGCCCGGGGATGATGCCGGAGAAGTTCAGGAAGAGCACCGTGAAGAAGATCATGGCGATCAGCGGGAAGTACTTCCTGCCGCTGTCCTTGCCGAGCACTTCGTCGCAGATCTGCTCCCGGACGAAGAGCAGGCCGGACTCGGCGATGCTCTGCAGCTTGCCGGGGACGAGGCGCGGCGAGCGGAACGCCAGCAGCATGAAGGCGATCAGGGCCGCGGTCATGATGAAGCGGACCAGGACCAGCCGATCGAGTTCGAACGGAGTGCCTTCGAACAACAACGCCGGCGGGAAGAAGTCGATTAGCGATGGCGCGTGGAATTCCGCGGCCACAGTGGTGACGCTCAGCGTTCTCTCCCGTGTTCGGGCCGCGGGTTCGTTCGTTCCCACGGTTCGATCGGACATTGACGATCAGGGTGGTCGACTCAGGTCGGCGCGAGGTCGTCAGCAGCTGAGCGGGTATTCCGCGTTGGCGTCTGTACGTGTGTCGGCGACATTCGTCGACATGCAGAACCGGAGCCTCCGGGCCCGGTACGGCAGTAAGCATAGCGGCTGGTTCGAGTCAGTCCAGATCCACCCGCGGGCCGCTTGCTTACCTTTACTTTACCAAGTTGTCTACGACAGTGCGTAGGTGGGGCTAATTCAGGCCTGACCAGCGCTTTCGTCGCGAGTTTCGGGCAGCGGCGGCCCGGAGGGCACCTTCGTCCGCAGCACTCCCCAGGTCTCCGCGCCGAGCACGATCAGCAGCGCACCGACCACGGTCAGGAAGAGCGCGACCGGGTCGAAGAAGTCGAATCGCCGCAGCACACCCACGGCGATCAGGGTCACGAACATCTTGCCGACCCAGCTGCCGAGAATGACTATCTGCGCCATGGTCGGCGTCAGCTTGGCGCTGTAGAGCACGACCGCCGCCGTGGAGAGGATGAACACCCCGCCGATCGCCGCGCCGATCAGCGCGCCCCAGAGCCCGGGCAGCCCCGCGATGGTGGTTGCCAGTGCCACGGCGAGCACCACGAGCACGGCCAGTCCGATCACCCCGTACCGCAGCGCGGCGCGCAGCGGCGCGTCGGGTCCAGGATCGGTGCGGGGCAGCGAAGTCACGGTGGCGACTCTACCGAAGGCGGTTCAGTGCTCCGCCCGCTGGCGCTGCCTTATCCCGGGCACGGCCGTGACGACCAGCGCGAACACCAGCCCGCCCGCCATCAGCAGCACGACGAGGCGGCGGTCCATGAGCGAGGTGCCGACGGCGCCGAAGGCGAGCACGCCGACCCACAGGTAGATGAGCAGCACGACGCGGCGGTGCGAGTGGCCGATCTGCAGCAGCCGGTGGTGCAGGTGCATCTTGTCCGGGGTGGAGAAGCTGACCCCGGCGCGCACCCGGCGCACGATGGCGAGCAGCAGGTCCAGCACCGGGATGAACATGACCGCGCCGACCAGCAGCAGCGGTGAGAGCAGGCCGACGAAGTCGCGCGGGCCGTACCCGGTGAGCGGGATCCGGCCGGAGGCGCCGGTGGAGATGGCGGCCAGCATGAGCCCGATCAGCATGGAGCCGGAGTCGCCCATGAAGATCCGCGCGGGCTGGAAATTGTGCGGCAGGAAGCCGAGGCAGCCACCCGCCAGCGCCGCGGCGAGCAGCGCGGGCGGGTAGGTGTTCACGTCGCCGCCCTGCTCGTAGAGCAGCCCGACGGAGAACACGAAGACCGCCGCCGCGCAGATCAGCCCGAGCCCGGCGGCGAGGCCGTCCAGCCCGTCCACGAAGTTCATCGCGTTGATCAGGGTGACGCTGACCGCCACGGTGACCAGCCCGCCCTGCAGCGCGTCCAGCACCACGGTGGTGTTGCCGAACGGGTTGTAGACGACGTACCAGCTCAGCCCCATCATCGCCATCACGCCCGCCGCGGTGACCTGGCCCGCGAACTTGGTCAGCGCGTCCAGCCCCCAGCGGTCGTCGACGATGCCGACGGCCACGATGATGGTGGCCGCGACCAGCACCGCCGGGATATCCGGGGCGTAGTCGAAACCGCGTCGGAGCGCGGGCAATTGGTGCGCGAAGAGCACCGCGGCGACCACGCCGATGTACATGCCGACGCCGCCCATCCGCGGGATCGGCTTGATGTGCACGTCGCGGTCGCGCGGGACGGCGACCGCGCCGAAGGCGATCGCCAGCACCCGGATGCCGCCGGTGGCGAGGAAGGTGACGGTGGCGGAGACGAGCAGCACGAGCACGAGCTCGCGCAGGGGGACAACAGCGCCCGAACCGATCATCGGTGAGTTCGAACCCCCGGCTACCGGGAGACGGGGCTGCGCAGCGCCTCCGGCGACATGCCGAGCACCTCGGCGATGTCGGCCACGGCGACGGCGCCCTCGCGCAGCACGCGCGGCTGGTCGGCGGTCAGGTCGACGATGGTGGAGGCCACCGCGTGCGCGGCGGGGCCGCCGTCCAGGTACACCCCGATCAGCTCGCCGAGCTGCTCGCGGGCCTGCGCGGCGGTGGTGGCGGGCGGCTGCCCCGACACGTTCGCGCTGGAGACCGCGAGCGGCCCGACCTCGCGCAGCAGATCCAGCGCGACCGGGTGCAGCGGCATCCGGAGCATGACGGTGCCTCGGGTGTCGCCGAGGTCCCAGGCCAGCGACGGCGCCTGCTGCACCACCAGGCTGAGCCCACCGGGCCAGAAGGCCTGGATCAGCTCGCGCGCCTGCGGGCGGACCGAGAAGACGAGGCCGTCGATGGTGTTCCAGGAACCGACCAGCACCGGCACCGGCATGTCGCGCCCGCGCCGCTTGGCGGCGAGGAGGGCGGACACCGCCGACGAGTCGAAGGCATCGGCGGCGAGGCCGTAGAGCGTGTCGGTCGGCATCACCACCAGGCGCCCGGATTTCAGCGCGCTGGTCGCCGCGGTCAGTCCGGCCGCGCGCGAATCGGGATCCGCGCAGTCGTAGACGGTACTCACGGGCCCCATCCTGTCACGCGCCCTCCGCCCGGCCCACAGGACGGGTCGCGGTGACGAAGCGGGGGCGGTCCGCGAGGTCGCGGTGCTCGGTGGTCGCGGTGTACCCGGCGGCGGTGAAGAGCCGCGCGACCTGCGCGCCGTGCGAGTCGTCGTGCTCGACGCCCGCCGGGGCGCCGGGGCGCAGCAGGCGGGTGATCGTCGGCAGCATGCCGTCGATGACGCGCAGGCCGTCCGGGCCGCCGAAGAGGGCGCGGGGCGGATCGTGTTCGGCCACTTCGGGATCGAGTTCGGCGTCGTCGGGGACGTAGGGCGGGTTGGCGACCAGCAGGTCGACGCGGCCGTTCAGCTCGGCGAGGGTGTCGGGGGCGGTGACGTCGCCCGCGTACAGCGTGATGGGGGTGTCGCCCGCGTCTGCCCTGGCGTCGGCGTTGCGGCGGGCCCAGGTCAGCGCGGCGGAGTCGAGCTCGACGGCGTGCACGGCGGCGTCCGGGCGGGCGTTGGCGAGGGCGAGGGCGAGCGCGCCGGAGCCCGTGCACAGGTCGACGACGACCGGGGCGTGCGTGGTCGCCAGCTGGGCCAGGGCCCATGCGAAGAGCAGCTCGGTCTCCGGGCGCGGGACGAAGACGCCGGAGCCGACGGCCAGGTCGATCCGGCCCATCGGCGCGGTGCCGGTCAGGTGCTGCAGGGGAACGCGGCCCGCGCGCCGCTCGACCAGTTCGCGGTAGCGCGCGACCTGCTCGGGTTCGAGCAGCGGGGCCAGTGCGAGCCGCGAACGCTCGATACCGAGCACGTGCGCGGCCAGCGACTCCGCGTCGAACCGTGGACTCGGCACCCCGGCAGCGGCGAGCCGCTCGGTAGCGGCCTTGGTCTCGGTACGGAGGGGAACGCGGCTCACGCCGCCACTCTGCCGCATCCGGACGCGCCGCCGCGCAGCGCATCGCCCCGCAGTGCGCGCCGCCCGCGCAGCGCATCACCGCGCGCAGCGGGACTCGCCCGCGGCGCCGCGGTTACTCCGCTGCCATGCGCGCTTCGCGATCCGCCTTGCCGAGGGCGTCGAGGACGGCATCGAGCTCACCGTCGAGGACGGAGTCCAGGTTGTGCGCCTTGAAGCCGATGCGGTGGTCGGTGATCCGGTTCTCCGGGAAGTTGTAGGTGCGGATCCGCTCGGAGCGGTCGACGGTGCGGATCTGCGCCGCCCGCCCGGCGGCCGACTCCTGCTCCGCCTGCTCCTCGGCCAGCGCCTGCAGCCGGGCGGCGAGCACCTGCATGGCCCGCGCCTTGTTCTGCAGCTGGGAGCGCTCGTTCTGGCAGGTCACCACGATCCCGGTGGGCAGGTGGGTGAGGCGGACCGCGGAGTCGGTGGTGTTGACCCCCTGGCCGCCCTTGCCGGACGAGCGGTAGACGTCGACCCGCAGGTCGGACTCGTCGATCTGCACCTGCTCGACCTCGTCCGGCTCCGGGTAGATCAGCACCCCGGCGGCCGAGGTGTGGATCCGGCCCTGCGACTCGGTGACCGGCACCCGCTGCACCCGGTGCACCCCGCCCTCGAACTTGAGCCGCGACCACACGCCGTCGCGCGCCGGGTCGCGGCTCTTGATGGAGAGCGTGGCGTCCTTGTAGCCGCCCAGATCGGACGGGGTGGCGTCGAGGATCTCGACCCGCCAGCCGTGCCGCTCGGCGTAGCGCAGGTACATGCGGGCCAGGTCGGAGGCGAAGAGCGCGGACTCCTCGCCGCCCTCCCCCGACTTGAGCTCGAGCACCACGTCGTCGCCGTCGTGCGGGTCGCGCGGGGCGAGCAGGTCGGCGAGCGTGCGCTCCAGCTCCTCGACCTGGGCGCGCAGCTCGGGCACCTCGGCGGCGAAGGAGGCGTCGTCGGCGGCGAGCTCCTCGGCGGCGGCGAGGTCGTCGCGGGTGGCCTCGAGCTTGCGGTAGGTGCTCATGACCGGCGCCAGCTCGGCGAAGCGCTTGCCGACGCGGCGCGCGGCGCCCGGGTCGTTGTGCAGCGCCGGATCGGCGAGCCTGCTCTCCAGCCCCGCGTGCTCGGCCAGGATGTCGTCGATCGCGGACGGTTGCGTCACGGTGCTTCCTTCGTCGCTTCGGGTGCCGGTAAAACACCGACGCCCGGCCTGCTCGCGCAGGACCGGGCGTCGGAGGGAATGCTACTTGGCGTCGGCGTCGGCCTTCTTGCCTGCGCGCTTGCCGTAGCGGGCCTCGAAGCGGGCCACCCGGCCGCCGGTGTCCAGGATCTTCTGCTTGCCGGTGTAGAAGGGGTGGCACTGCGAGCAGACCTCGACGGTGATCTGCCCCGACTCCTTGGTGCTCTTGGTCTGGAAGGTGTTACCGCAACCGCAGACGACGGTGGTGTCGACGTAGGTGGGGTGGATTCCTGCCTTCATGGGTGTCCTCTCGAAATGGTCGCCGGGTCGCCCACGGATGTGGGCGTGAACCGGAACCGACTAGGCGGGAGCCCTGCTCGAGCGAGCAGGCGCAACAGCCGTTCAGTATGCCAGAGCAGCCGTTACGCTCCCAAAACGCCTCCGCCCGGTAGTTCATTCCCGCGAGTCGGGTAGTGCGCTACTCGGGACTTCGGCGCGGTGCGGCCCCTACGGTCGAACGGCGACGTCAGCTGCCGACTCCGAAGGAGGGGACGTGTCCGTACGTGGTGCCGCCCTCGTTCTCTCGCTGCTCGCCGTCCTCGCCGCCGCGGGTGCGCTCGCGCTGCCCGCGGACGGGTACCCGTCCGCGCCCGCCCCGGCGGTGCGCGTGGCCGAGGCCGCCGCGATCCAGCCGCACCCCGACCCCGCCGCGGTCATCACCGCCTTCCTGGTGGCGGGCGCCGCGGGGATCGGCGCGGTCTTCTTCGCCCCGCCGCGGAACGACGAACGGGGGCCCCGCCGCAGCGGAACCCCCGTCCTGGAGCACGTCAGCTCACTCGTCGAGTGCGCCCGGCGCGGTCTTGCTCACCTGCATGAGGAACTCCAGGTTGTTCCTGGACTTCTTCAGGCGGTCGATCAGCAGATCGATCGCCTGGTGCGAGTCCAGCCCGGACAGCACGCGGCGCAGCTTGTGCAGCACGGCCGCCTCGTCGGGGCTCAGCAGTAGCTCGTCCTTGCGGGTGCCGGAGGGGTTGACGTCGACCGCGGGGAACACCCGGCGCTCGGCGATCTTCCGGTCCAGCTTGAGCTCGGCGTTGCCGGTGCCCTTGAACTCCTCGAAGATCACCGTGTCACCGGTCGAGCCGGTCTCCACCATGGCGGTGGCGATGATCGTCAGCGAGCCGCCGTTCTCGATATTGCGCGCCGCGCCGAGGAACCGCTTCGGCGGGTAGAGCGCGGTCGAGTCGACGCCGCCGGAGAGGATCCGGCCGGAGGCGGGCGAGGAGTTGTTGTAAGCGCGGCCGAGGCGGGTGATGGAGTCGAGCAGCACCACCACGTCCTTGCCCATCTCCACCAGGCGCTTGGCCCGCTCGATGGCGAGCTCGGCGACCGAGGTGTGGTCGCTCGGCGGCCGGTCGAAGGTCGAGGCGATGACCTCGCCCTTCACCGAGCGCTGCATGTCGGTGACCTCTTCCGGACGCTCGTCGACCAGGACAACCATGAGGTAGCACTCGGGGTTGTTGGTCGCGATCGCGTTGGCGATGTCCTGCAGGATCGTGGTCTTGCCCGCCTTCGGCGGCGACACGATCAGCGCGCGCTGGCCCTTGCCGATCGGCATGATCAGGTCGATCACCCTGGTGGTCAGCTTGTTCGGCTGGGTCTCCAGCCGGAGCCGCTGATTCGGGTAGAGCGGGGTCAGCTTGCCGAACTCGGGGCGCCGCTTGGCCGCCTCGACGTCGCCGCCGTTGACGGTGTCCAGCCGGACCAGCGGGTCGAACTTCTGCCGCTGGTTGGCCTGCTCGCCGTCGCGCGGCGCGCGGACCGCGCCGGTGATGGCGTCACCGCGGCGCAGCCCGTTCTTGCGCACCAGGTTCATCGAGACGTAGACGTCGCTCTGCCCGGCCAGGTACCCGGAGGTGCGGACGAAGGCGTAGTTGTCCAGCACGTCCAGGATGCCCGCGACCGGCTGCAGCACGTCGTCGTCGCGGAGCTCGGGCTCGCGGGCGTCGCCGCCGATGCCGCCACCGGCGCCGCCGTCGCGGTCACGGCCGCGGCGGCGCTCGCGGAAGCGCCTGCCGCGCCTGCCGCCGCGGCCCTCGTCGTCGTCGCCACCGCGGTTGTCGTTGCCGCGGTCGCCGCGGTTGTCACCGCCGCGGTTGTCCCCGCCGCGGTTGTCGTTGCGGTTGTCACCGCCGCGGTTCTCGCCGCCTCGGCCGTTCTGGCCGCGACGGCCGCGATCGCCCTGGTCGCCGTCGGAATCACCGCCGCGGGCATCGCCCTGCGCCTCGCCACCGGAACGCGCCTGGTCCCGGCCGCGCCGCTGCCTGCCGCGGCCGCGCTGCGAGCCGTCCCGGCCCGAGTCGTCACCGGCGTCGGCATCGGCGTTCCTGCCGTCGGCGGCGTCGCCGTTGCGGGGGGTGTCGCGCTTCGGCGCATCGCCCCGGACGGCATCGGCCGCGGCGGCCTCGCCCTGCGGCGCGTCGTTCTTGGGAGCGTCGTTCCTGAACGCATCGGCCCTACCGGCGTCCGCGTCCCGCGGCGCCTCCGCCTGCGGCGCGGCGGCCGTGCCCGCCTCCACCGCGGGGGCAGGCGCCTGCGCCGCGGCGGCCTGCGGCGCGACCTCGGCCGGGGCGACGTCGAGCGTCGCCTGCACGGCCTTGCCCCGACCCCGGCGCGGCTCGGCGGGAGCCTCGGCCGCGGGGTCGGCCTGCGTCTTCTCGGACTTGGCGGACTTCTCGGCGCGCGCGGGCTTCTCGGCCTTCGGCGCCGGAGCGGAACCACCGGCCTGATTCGCCTTGATAGCGGCGATCAGATCCCCCTTGCGCATGCCCGAGGTGCCTCGGATACCGAGCTCCCCGGCCAGCGCGCGCAACTGCGGCAACAACATTCCAGTCAGCCCCGATCGTGCGACGTCGGTGTTCTCGCTCAATGTCTGTCCGGAGTCACTTTCGCGGCCGCCCGGGGAACGTGGGTTGGATTCCACCCCGGGTGTCGCGAGCAGGTCCGTATCTGTCACGGAAATCCTTTCCTTCCCTCGAGCGCCGTGTGCTGATTCGAGGGTCCGTTCCGCAGCCCGGGCACTGTGCCGGGCCGGGATTGTGCCGTATCGCCTGCCCGCCGGACCGGCGGCTCGACCATCAGGGGCGCCACCCATGGTGAAAGGTGGGAGAGATCATTCCAGTTGCAGCGGCTGCGCAGCACCTCCATGGAGTGGAGGTTCGAGGCCGGAGCCCGCTGGAGCGATTGCCCTGATGAAGCACCGGCGTCTGATGCGCACGATGTACGGACATCCCCAGGATAGCTGGCCGGTGTGAAACTCGGCAAGACGGACTCGCCGTCAGCCGGCCAGCACTCCCCCGGCGATCCCCGGCTCCAGCACGCGCAGCCCGTCGGACGCCGCCTGCTCCCGCAGTTCGTCGGGGAAACCGCTGGTCGTGAGGGCGAGCACGGTCGGGCCCGCGCCGGAGACGGTGGCCGCGATCCCGGCCTCCCGCAGCCGCGCGATCCAGGCCGTGGTGAGCGGGAGCGCGGGCGCCCGCTGCCCCTGGTGCAGCCGGTCCGCGGTGGCGGGCAGCAGCAGGTCGGGGCGCTGGGTGAGCGCGACGACGGCGAGCGCCGCCCGGCTCACGTTGAAGGCGGCGTCGCCGTGCGGCACCGTCTCCGGCAGCAGCCCGCGGGTGTGCGCGGTGGAGGAGCGCTCCTGCGGGATCAGCACCACCGGGCGCAGCGTCGCGTGCGGCTCCAGCCGCACGGCCCGGTACGAGCGCACCTCCCCCGCCTGGGCCGATTCGGTCCAGGAGACCACGATGCCGCCGAGCACGCTGGCCGCCGCGTTGTCCGGGTGGCCCTCGAACTCCGAGGCCAGCTGCACCAGCCGGTCCGGGGTCGCGGCGAGCGCGGGGTCGAACCTGGCCGCCAGCGCACACCCGGCGGCCAACCCGCCGACCACCGCGGAGGCCGATGAACCGAGCCCGCGGGAGTGCGGAATGGCGTTGCGGCACACCACGTCGAGGCCGTCCGCCCAGACCCCGGCCGCCTCCAGCCCGCGCTCGATCGCGCGGACGACGAGATGCGAAGGCCCCCACGGCACGTCGTCGGCGCCCTCGCCCTCGACCCGGACGCTGAGCCCGGTCCCCGTTGTGCGCACCTCGATCTCGTCGTAGATGCCGAGCGCCATGCCGAGCGAGTCGAAGCCCGGGCCCAGGTTGGCGGTGGAGGCCGGGACCCTTGCGGTGGCCGTGAGCTCGGCGGGCAGGGTCCTGGTCAGCACCTGGCTGTCGCGCGGGGTCACCGTCAGGCCAGCTCGAGTTCGGCCGCGACCCGGATCGGGTCGACCGGGATGGCCTGCACCTCCGGCATGCCGGAGAGCGCGGTGTCCGGGTCCTTGAGGCCGTTGCCGGTGACGGTGCAGACCACGGTCAGCCCCGGCTCCAGCCAGCCCTCGGCGCGCGCCGCGAGCAGCCCGGCCACACTGGCCGCCGACGCGGGCTCGACGAAGACGCCCTCGCGCGCCGCCACCAGCCGGTACGCCGCCACGATCTCGTCGTCGGTGGCCGCCCGGAAGGCGCCGCCGGACTGCTCCTTGGCCTCCACCGCGCTGTTCCAGGAGGCGGGGGCGCCGATCCGGATGGCGGTGGCGATGGTCTCCGGGTCCTTCACCGGTGCGCCGTTGACCAGCGGCGCGGCGCCCGCGGCCTGCACGCCGAGCATGCGCGGCAACCCGGCGGTGACGCCGTCGGCGTAGTACTCCCGGTAGCCGCGCCAGTAGGCCGTGATGTTGCCCGCGTTGCCGACCGGGAGCGCGTGTACGTCGGGGGCCCGGCCGAGCACGTCGCAGATCTCGAAGGAGGCGGTCTTCTGCCCCTCGATGCGCGCCGGGTTCACCGAGTTCACCAGCCCGACCTCGGGGAACTCCGAGGTGACCTTGCGGGCCAGCTCCAGGCAGTCGTCGAAGTTGCCCTGCACCTGGATGATCTTCGCGCCGAGCATGACGGCCTGGGCCAGCTTGCCCATGGCGATCTTGCCCTGCGGGATCAGCACCGCGCAGTGCAGCCCCGCCCTGGTGGCGTAGGCCGCGGCCGAGGCGGAGGTGTTGCCGGTGGAGGCGCAGAGCACCGCCCGCTGCCCGCGGTACTTGGCATCGGTCATGGCCATGGTCATGCCGCGGTCCTTGAACGAGCCGGTCGGGTTCGCCCCCTCGACCTTCAGGTACACCTCACACCCGGTGAGCTCGGAGAGGTGCGGGGCGGGCACCAGCGGGGTGCCGCCCTCGAGCAGCGTGACCGGCTCCCAGTCGGCCGCGCCCGCGAGCCGGTCGCGGTAGGCCGCGATCAGCCCTGGCCAGCGGGAGTGCACCCCTGCCTGCGGTGCGACGCCAGTCGTACTCATTCCTCGGTGCCTTCCAATCTCAGGACGCTGGTGACTGATGTGACGGATTCCATCTCCGCCAGGGCGGCGACGGTGTCCGCGAGCGCCGACTCCACCGCGTGGTGGGTGACGACCACCAGGCGCGCACCCTCGCCGTGCCCGCCCTGCCGGACCGTCGAGATGCTCACCCCGTGGGCGGCGAACTCGCCCGCGACCTTCTCCAGGACCCCGGGTCGGTCTTCGACCTGCAGGTTCACGTGGTATCGGGTGGGCGTGTCGCCGATCGGCGCGATCGGTAGCTCAGCATAAACCGATTCACCGGGCGCGCGACCGCCGTAGAACTTGTTCCTGGCCGCCATGACCAGGTCGCCGAGGACCGCCGACGCGGTCGGGGCGCCGCCCGCGCCCTGGCCGTAGAACATCAGCCGCCCCGCGGCCTCGGCCTCGACCACCACCGCGTTGAAGGCGCCGCTCACCGTGGCCAGCGGGTGCTTGCGCGGGATGAGCGCCGGGTAGACCCGCACCGAGACCCGCTCCTTGCCGCCGTCGGCGGGCGCGGGCTCGCCCGGCCCCTCCGGCACCCGCTCGCAGATAGCCAGCAGTTTGACGGTGCAGTGCACCGCGGAGGCGGTCTCCAGGTCCTCGGCGGTGATCTTCGAGATCCCCTCCCGGTACACGTCCGCGGCGGTGACCCTGGTGTGGAAGGCGAGCGTGGCCAAGATGGCGGCCTTGGCCGCGGCGTCATACCCCTCCACGTCCGCGGTGGGGTCGGCCTCGGCGTAGCCGAGCCGGGTCGCCTCGGCCAGCGTCGCCGAGTAGTCGGCGCCGGTCTCGTCCATGGCGGAGAGGATGAAGTTGGTGGTGCCGTTCACGATGCCGACCACGCGGTTCACCCGGTCGCCCGCGAGCGACTGGATGAGCGGCCGCACCACCGGGATGGCGCCCGCCACCGCGGCCTCGAAGTACAGGTCGGCGCGGCTGCGCTCGGCGGCGGCGGCGAGCTCGCCGGTGTAGTCGGCGAGCAGCGCCTTGTTCGCGGTGACCACCGACTTGCCCGCGTTCAGCGCGGCCAGGATGAGCCTGCGCGGCGGGTCGATGCCGCCGATCACCTCGACCACCACGTCGACGTCGTCCCGCGCGACCAGCGCGTCCGGGTCGGTGGTGAGCAGCTCCGCGGGGATGCCGCGGTCGGAGAGGCTGCGCACCGCGACGCCGCGCAGCACCACCGGCGCGCCGACCCTGGCGCGCAGGTCGTCGGCGTGGTCGCGCAGGATGCGCACCACCTCGGTGCCGACATTGCCCATGCCGAGCACGGCCACCCCGATCGGCCGATCGGGTCCCCACCCGCCCTGCGGGACTTCGGTCATGGTTCCACCTCCGTATCGATGCGCCGGGCCCCCCGCGCCGGGGCTGTGGCGCGGGGCGCGCGGACGCGCGTCATCAGACCTCCAGCGAGAGCAGGTCCGCGATGGTCTCGCGGCGCAGCACCAGCCGCGCCGCACCGTCGCGCACGGCGACGACGGCGGGGCGGGTCAGCTGGTTGTACCGGCTGGACATCGAGTAGCAGTAGGCGCCGGTGGCGGCGACCGCCACCAGGTCGCCCGGCCCGGCGTCGGCGGGCATCCAGGTATCGCGGATCACGATATCGCCGCTCTCGCAGTGCTTTCCGACCACCCTGGCGACCACCGCGGGCGCGTCGGAGGTGCGCGAGACCAGCCTGCAGTCGTAGTCGGCCTGGTACAGCGCGGGCCGGATGTTGTCGCTCATGCCGCCGTCGACGCTGACGTAGCGCCTGCGCTGGCCGCCCTCCAGCGACACGTCCTTGACCGTGCCCACCTCGTAGAGCGTGACGGTGCCCGGCCCGGCGATGGCGCGGCCCGGCTCCACCGCGATGGTCGGCACCGCGAGCCCGGCGCGCGCCGCCTCGGCCACCACCAGCTCGCGCAGCTTGGCCGCGAACTCCGGCAGCGGCGGCGGGTTGTCGGTCGGCAGGTAGGAGATGCCGAGGCCGCCGCCGAGGTCGAGCACCGCGATCTGCGCGGTGCGCTCGGCGCCGAACTTGTCCACCGCGTCCCGGAGCAGCCCGAGCATGCGCCGCGCGGCGATCTCGAAACCGTCCAGTTCGAAGATCTGCGAGCCGATGTGGCTGTGCAGCCCGACCAGCCGCAGGTTGTCGGCTTCGAAGACCCGGGCCAGCGCCTCCATGGCGTCGCCACCGGCGATCGAGAAGCCGAACTTCTGGTCCTCGTGCGCGGTCGAGATGTACTCGTGCGTGTGCGCCTCGACGCCGACGGTGACCCGGACCAGCACGTCCTGCACGGTGCCCGCGCGGCCCGCGACCGCCTCCAGCCGCTCGATCTCGATCAGCGAGTCGACCACCACGTGCCCGACCCCGGCGGCCACCGCCGCCTCCAGCTCGGCGACGGACTTGTTGTTGCCGTGCAGCGCGATCCGGTGCGCGGGGAAGCCCGCGTGCAGCGCGATAGCGAGCTCGCCGCCGGAGCAGACGTCGAGCGAGAGCCCCTCGTCCCGGATCCAGCGCGCGATCTCGCCGCAGAGGAACGCCTTGGAGGCGTAGTGCACCCGCGCGTCGGGGCCGAAGGCGCGCACCATGTCGCGGCAGCGGGAGCGGAAGTCGTCCTCGTCCACCACGAAGAGCGGGGTGCCGAATTCCTGGGCCAGCTCGTCGACGCGGACCCCGGCCAGGGTGACGACGCCGTCCGCGCCGCGCTCGGCATTGCGCGGCCAGACGTGCTCGGGCAGGTCGATCATGGCGCTCGGGTCGGCCGGGCGCTCCGGCAGGTTCGGCGAGTTCGGGATCTCGGAGGCGTGCCGCGGTCCGGCGGGATGGGCGCTCATCGGTGGTCCTTTCCGGCCGCGCGGTGCGCGCCTGCGACGGGGGTGGTCACATCCGCTCCGGGGCGGTGACGCCGAGCAGCCCGAGGCCGTTGGCGAGCACCTGGCGGGTGGCGTTCACCAGTACCAGGCGGGCGGCGTTGGTCGGCGAGACCGGCTCGTCGCCGAGCGGGAGCACCCGCAGGTTCTTGTTGGTCTGGAACCGGTGGTAGGTGCCTGCCAGCTCCTCCAGGTAGCGGGCGACGCGGTGCGGCTCGCGCAGCTCGGCCGCGGTGCCGAGTACCCGCGGGAACTCGCCGAGGGTGCGGATCAGCTCGCCCTCCTCGTCGGCGGTGAGCAGCGCGAGGTCGGGCGCGACGTCGGCGAAGCCGAACTCCGCCGCGTTGCGCCCGATCGAGGCGGTGCGGGCGTGCGCGTACTGCACGTAGTACACCGGGTTCTCGGCGCTCTGGCTGGTCCACAGGTTCAGGTCGATATCGATGCTGGAGTTCACCGAGCTGCGCACCAGCGAGTACCTGGCGGCGTCGACGCCGATCGCCTCGACCAGGTCGTCGAGGGTGACCACGGTGCCCGCCCGCTTGCTCATCTTGACGGCCTGGCCGTCGCGGACCAGGTTCACCATCTGGCCGATCAGCACCTCGACGGTGGCCGGGTCGTCGCCGAACGCCGCCGCGGCCGCCTTGAGCCTGCCGATGTAGCCGTGGTGGTCCGCGCCGAGCATGTAGATGCAGAGGTCGAAGCCGCGCGCCCGCTTGTCCTGGAAGTAGGCGATGTCACCGGCGATGTAGGCGGAGTTGCCGTCGCTCTTGATGACCACGCGGTCCTGGTCGTCGCCGTACGCGGAGCTGGCGATCCACCAGGCGCCGTCCTTCTCGTACAGGTCGCCGGAGTTCTTGAGCGTGTTCACCGCGCGCTCCACCGCGCCGGAGGCGAAGAGCGACGACTCGTTGAAGTAGACGTCGAAGTCGGTGCCGAAGTCGTGCAGCGCCTGCTTGATCTGCGCGAACATCAGCTCGACGCCCTCGCGCCGGAACAGCTCGAGGCGTTCTTTCTCGGGCAGTGCGGCAGCGTCGGGGTGCGCGGCGGTGATCTGCCCGGCGATCTCGCCGATGTAGGCGCCCGCGTAGCCGTTCTCCGGGGTCGGGGCGCCGGTGGCGGCGGCGACCAGGGACTGCGCGAAGCGGTCGATCTGCGCGCCGTTGTCGTTGAAGTAGTACTCGCGGGTGACGTCGGCGCCCTGCGCGGCCAGGATGCGGCCGAGCGCGTCGCCGACCGCGGCCCAGCGGGTGCCGCCGAGGTGGACCGGGCCGGTCGGGTTCGCCGAGACGAACTCCAGGTTGATCCTGGTGCCCGCCAGGGTCCGCGCGGTGCCGTAGGCCGGGCCCGCGGCGAGCACCCGCTCCACGATCGCGCCCTGCGCGGAGGCGGCGAGCCGGATGTTCAGGAAGCCGGGGCCCGCGACTTCGGCCGAGGCCACCCCGTCGGCCGCGGCGAGCGCCTCGGCCAGCCAGGACGCCAGGTCACGCGGGGCGACCCCGGCAGGCTTCCCGACGCGCATCGCCAGATTCGTGGCATAGTCGCCGTGATCGGGATTACGGGGACGCTCCACGGTGACCTCGTCGGGCAGCACCGCGGGATCGAGCCCGCGTTCGACGAGCACCTTCGCCGCGGTACCGCGAAGGAGATCTGCAAGGTCAGCTGGAGTCACGAGTCTCTATCCTATGGTCTTGGCGGGTGTGCACCGCAGGTGGGCACCGCGCGGCCATGCCCATTTCCGTCACGTCGAAAGAAGCACAGCGAGCGATGCCGAGTAGTAACGCCCCGAGGTCGTCCGGTGCCTCCAAGTCGGCGAAAGCCGTCCGCGCCGCCGGGAAGGTCGCACCGTCCGGCAAAGGTGGTGACCGCAAGGGCGGCGGCGGACCCGGCGGCCTGAAGAAGCGGCAGATCCCCTGGATGACGATCGGCGCGGCCGCGGTCATTGTCGCACTCGTCGGCGCGCTCGCCTACAACCTGGTCCCCAAGTACCAGGAGCAGGCCGAGCTCGACCGCTTCACCCCCAGCGCCGAGCGCCAGGACCCGTCCGACCAGATCGACGGCGTGGTCAAGCAGGAGTACCCCGCCGGGCTGCACATCGGCCCGACCCAGCGCGTCGCCTACGACAAGACGCCCGCCTTCGGCGGCCCGCACGACTCGTCCTGGGCCACCTGCACCGGCGTCGTCTACGACAAGGCCATCCGCACCGAGAACGCGGTGCACTCGCTGGAGCACGGCGCGGTCTGGATCGCCTACAACCCCGACAAGGTGGACAGCGCGGGCGTCGAGACGCTCGCCGCCAAGGTCGAGGGCAAGCCGTACACCCTGATGTCGCCGTACCCCGGCCTCGACTCCGCGATCTCGCTGCAGTCCTGGGGCCACCAGCTCAAGCTGGAGAGCGCCGACGACAAGCGGATCAACCAGTTCATCACCGCGCTGCGGCTGAACAACTACACCTACCCCGAGGTCGGCGCGGACTGCTCCACCATCGCCTTCGACACCGACAACCCGCCGCCCTTCGACGCCACCCCGCCCGGGCCGGACGCGGTGCCCATGGACGGTGCCGGGCTGACCCCCGACCAGGGCGAGCTGGGCGGGCTGCCCGGCGGTATCCCCGGTCTGCCCGGCATGCCGGGCAACGAATTCCCGGTGCCGGGCACGCCCGGCGTGCCCCAGTGAGCGGGGAGTCCGACACAGCGGAGCGCTCGGAGACCGAGCGGCCGGAGTCGCTGGCGGGCCAGTTCCGCCGTCAGCGCACCGCCCTGCTGGTCTTCGGCGTGCTCGGCGCGATGCTCATCGGCTTCGCGTTGGGCGCGCTCGCCCGGCTCCCCCTCGACGGCGCCCGCCAGGCCGATCCGGGGCCGGTCGACGTCGGATTCCTCCAGGACATGTCCGCGCACCACGCGCAGGCGGTCGAGATGGCCGGCGTGCTCCTGGTGCGCAGCACCGACACCGACGTGCGCCGGCTCGCCTACGACATCCTCACCACCCAGCAGAACCAGGTCGGCCGCATGCAGGGCTGGCTCCAGCTCTGGAACGAGCCCGCCCAGAGCACCGACGGCCACATGGCCTGGATGACCTCCCCCGAAGGCGGCCACTCCCACGGCGGCTCGTCGTCCCCCGCCGCTCCCGTGGCGGTGATGCCCGGCATGGCGTCCCAAGAAGAACTCGCCAGCCTCCGCCAAGCCGTAGGCCCCGGCCTCGACACGCTGTTCCTCCAGCTCATGCTCCGCCACCACCAGGGCGGCCTGGAGATGATCCGCTACGCCGCCGACCACGCCGAGACCACCCCGGTCCGCAGCCTGGCCGGAACCATGGTGCAGACCCAGCAGGGCGAATCCCAGCTCATGAGCGGCATGCTCGCCGCCCGCGGCGCGGAACCACTGCCCCTCAGCTGACGTTTTGGTGGGCCGGGGAGCCATGCGTTACGCTTCATCCCGCTATCCCGCCCTCGTAGCTCAGGGGATAGAGCGTCTGCCTCCGGAGCAGAAGGCCGCAGGTTCGAATCCTGCCGAGGGCACAGTTCGAAGGCCCCGATCTCTCGTGATCGGGGCCTCCGTCATTCCAGCGAGCTGTCGACGAACCGAGCTCATCGAGTTCGCCGGGGTAGCCACAGCTGGTCGCTAGCTCTTGGTGCCCGACGCATCGGCTTCCTGTGGGCTCGCACCGCAAGTATGGATCCGTGTAATCCGGCCTCGCGCTGGCAGCGGTGAACATGATCGAGACCCTCCAGACACGCAGACGGCCCCTCGTCGGGTCACCGAATCGAGCGAAATCTTCTCTGCGCCAATCGCTTGGCCGGTAATGTACTCACGCTATGGGGGAGACCGAGATCGTCGAGGTTGTGCCGAAGGCTCCGGAACTCGAACAGATCACGAAGTTGGCCAAGCGGTACAGCGGCACACTGGGGATGATGCCTGTCGGCGCCTTCGAAGAGGCTGCCTACCGCAGCAGCCTGCTCGCCGCGCTGGTCAACGGGCAAGTGGTTGGCTATGCCCTCTTCCGACTGCCGAGGAACAACCAGGTCGTACTGTCGCATCTTTGCGTGGACTCAGAAGCGCGGAAGGTAGGAGTTGCACATGCGTTGATCACGCGCATCCGGCACGATCATCGATCGCGGCTGGGGATCAGAGCGAAATGCCGCGACGACTACCTCCTCGGGGCGATGTGGCGAGCACTCGGCTTCGAAGCTCGTGGCACGGCCGTCGGCCGTGGCAGGGACCGCAGCCCGATGACTGTGTGGTGGCTGGATCACGGGCACCCGGATCTGCTGAGTCTGCTCACCGACGAGAAGACATTGATCGATGAGCCCGAGACGCTCGAAGTGGCTCTCGACCTGAACATTCTCATGGACCTGCACACCCGGCAGTGGACAACCGGTGCTCAGCGGTCTCAGGTGCTTCTCGCTGACCATCTGCACGGTCGTCTCCGCTTGGTGGTCACCGAGGGCGTCAACCGGGAACTTGCACGTCACTCGCCGGAGAAGCGGCGACCGATCGAGACAGCGGCGCGCCGCTACCCCCACCGCGAAGCTGCTCCGCATGCGGCAGAGTCGTTGTTCGAACAACTGATGTCAGTCGCTTCCGGTGAGGGCATGTCTGTTCAAGATGAAGGCGATCTGTGGCAGATCGCCGAAACGGCGGCGGCCGGCATCGGTGTCCTATTGACCTGGGACGAAGCGATGATCCAGCGCTTTCGACGAATCCGAACGCTCGTGCCGAACCTCCGATCTTTTCGCGTGCTGAACCCCGACAATCTCGTCACGCATCTCGATGAAGTTGCCCAAGCGTGGGCATATCAACCGGCCCGTTTGCAAGGCAGCGATTTCGACCAGTTCCGCGCCACTGCCGATGACGAGCATAAACTGTTGGGATTCCTCGGGAAACACACGGGTGAGCAACGAACTCAGCTCCGCGAGCTGTTACGAAGGCTGGCGCGCAAAAACGTCGCTCGGTGGCTTATCAAGGCTCATGACGAAGCGCCGATCGCATGCTTTGCGAGCAACCTCGATGGCAAAGTACTTCGTGTACCATTGCTGAGGATTGCTCAACATCCACTATCGGAGACTATCGCCCGACAGTTGCTATGGCTGCTGCGCCAGGATGCCAGACAACACGGCGCCCGGGCCATCGAAGTATCTGATCAACACGTAGGGAAAGTGCTTGCGCGCGCGATGACCTACGATGCTTTTCACGAACAAAATGACCGGCATTATGCTTGGGTCCTGCCCGTTTGCGGTAGCAGCTACCAGGTCGAGCAAGCATCTATCGAAGCACGTCAGCTGGTCGGCGCACCGTCGGGGCCGCTTCTTCGACCCGGCATGTCGGCACAGGCAGCTTCAGGAATTGAGCGCTCCTATTGGCCCGCGAAACTCGTCGACAGCACCCTCCCGCACTTCATCGTCCCAATCCAGCCACGCTGGAGTAGCGAATTGCTGGGCTATCCCTTGCAGCTCACCACTCGACGGCCGGAACTATCACTTGGTCGAGAACAGGTGTACTACCGAGCCGCCGACAAGAAATTCACAGCACCGGCGCGCGTCATATGGAGGGTCAGCCAGAGCAAATCAGGTACTGCAGAAATAATCGGCACATCCACTCTGGATGCCCTTGCGGTCGACACTCCCGAAAGATTACATGAGTTGTTCGAGCGATACGGGGTGCTCGATCTTACCGCATTGATTCAACTGGCCAACGGGAAGCCATATCTACAAGTACTGCAGTTCTCGGACACCGAACTATTCGAACGACCGATCTCGGCAAGCGAATACAGAGCACTCCGCGAAATACACGGAGGCCCGAAAACTTTCTACGGTCCGAATCGCATATCGGCGGCCCTCTTTGCCGCCCTCTACGAAGCCGGTACCGCATGACCCCAGCGATCCTCGACCACACTCTTTCGAACACACGTTCGCATGCCTTAGAGTATGGCGGCATGACAGCAGGACAGGTTGCCGCCGGGGGAAGTCCGCTCGAACTACGTCCGCTGCTGCTGTCGCTTCGGCCCAGATTCGCAGAAGCGATCCTCGATGGCAGCAAGACAGTCGAACTTCGCCGAACACGGGTGTCCGCTCCTTCCGGCACACTGCTGGTTCTGTACGCGAGCTCGCCCGTTATGGCAGTAGTCGGAGTAGCCACCCTGGCCGATCGAGACACGGCCAGCCCCTCCGCTATCTGGCGGCGACACCGGCACCACATAGGCCTGAGCCACGCAGAGTTCACCGACTATTTCGAAGGGACCGAGCAAGCCACCGCGATCTCGGTGATTGCACCTCATTCGTTGCCGAGCCCATTGACCCTGGGGCAACTCCGCGCGCACTCCGCGTTTCAGCCTCCGCAGAGTTATCGCTACCTCGCCGCGACCGACCCTTCACCGCTGACCGAGCTGGCTCTGGCGTGGTCGAACTGACAACAGTTGGGTGCAGGGCGGAACGGGTGGGGCTGCCGTAGGCTGCGGGGACAGCCGGGTTGGAGGACGCTATGAGCTATCCACCGTATGGATCGCAGCCGGATCCGAATCAGGGGTGGGGGGCACAGGGGCCCGGTTATTCGCCTGGGGGCGGGTATGGGCAGCAGCCGGAGTACGGGCAGGGGCAGGGCGGTTACGGGCAAAGCCCTGGGTATCAGCAGCCTGGATACGGGCAGAGTCCTGGAAATGTGCCGCCCGGGTACGGGCAGCAGCCGGGCTATGGGCAGCAGCCGGGCAATCCGCCCGGCTATGGGCAGCAGCAGTGGGGACAGCCGGGCTACGGGCAGCAGCCCGGCTACCCGGCGGGGCCCGGTCAACCTCGCCCCAGGAAGAGCCGGACCGGGCTGATCATCGGCCTGGTCGTTCTTTTCCTCGTCGTAGCGGGCGGCATCACCGCGGGCATAGTGCTCACCGCGCAGGGGAAGACCCCGCTCGCCTCGGACGAGAAGCAGATCGAGGTGGCGATCCGCGACTTCTACGAGCTCCTCGGCGAGGAGGGGTTCGCGGCGGCGGCCGCGACGGCGTGCGCCGCGGAGCGGGCAGAGTTCGACGCGTTGAGCGCGGAGCAGAAGAGCGAGTTCGACGAGACGCAGGTGTCGGTGGTGATCGAGGAGGTCACCGATGTGGTGATCACCGGGGATCGGGCGACCGCGACGGTCTCCGGGCAGATGACGTTGACGCTGCCTGGTTCGAGCCCGGACACCGATACCGACACCGAGGAGCACCTGAAGAAGGAAGACGGCACCTGGAAGATCTGCTCGTCGGACGATCAGGGCTGAACGGCAGGGCGCGGGAAGCGCCCTGCCGGTAGAAAGAGCGAGCGGCGGGAATCGAACCCGCGTAGACGGCTTTGCAGACCGTCGCCTAAGCCACTCAGCCACGCCCGCGTGACTGGGATAGATCCTGCGCGATGCCCCGATCCGGGAATACGGTTGCACTCAGGGTGATTCGAAGGGGGCGCCGATATGATCTCCCCATGTCCCGCCCACGCCCGCTGCCGCAGGATCCCATCGCGGAGGCGCACCGCCAGTGGACGGCGCACGGCTGGGGGGAGGTCGCGGACGGGATGGCGGCGGTGACGTCGCTGGTCAGGGCGCAGCAGATCGTGATGGCGCGGGTGGACGAGGCGCTCAAGCCGAGTGGGCTGACCTTCTCCCGGTACGAGCTGCTCCAGTTGCTCAGCTTCAGCCGCACGGGGGCGGTGCCGATGGCGAAGGCGAGCGAGCGGTTGCAGGTGCACCCGACCAGCGTCACCAATACCGTGGACCGGCTGGAGGCGGCGGGGCTGGTGCTCCGGGTGCCGCATCCGAGCGATCGCAGGGCCATTCTGATCGAGATCACCGAGCCGGGGCGCGCGCTGGTCGCGGCGGCCACCGAGGCGCTGAACAGCAATGTCTTCGCGCTGCCCGGACTGGCGCCGGAGCGGGTGCAGACGCTGCTCGAGCTACTCGCGGAGTTCCGGCGGGCAGCGGGTGACTTCGATGCGGGTGAGGACCCGGCGCACTGGGCTCCGGCGCGCGATCGGGTTCGCAGCACGGACTGACGCGCGCCGGGAGCGAACCGATACCGGCCCGAGCTTGGCACCGTGCCGGAAAGGGTTCACCATGAACGGCATGGTGCTGGTGCTGGGGGTATCGGCGGGTGCCGGAGGCGCCCGAGCGGTACTGACGCATTCGGATCAGCCACATCTGCCGCCGATCGACCGCTGTCACGTGCCGGGTACGCCGGACAATGTCGAGGAGGCCGTCTTCGAAGCCGTGCGGCTGATGCGGGCGGCCGCGAGCGCGCGCGACGAGCTGATCACCGGGACGGCGGTCACCTGCCGCTGCGCCCCGCACGCCGACACCGTGCGCGCCGCGGCGGGTACCGAGCGGCTCACCATCGTGGACGAGCCGCTGGCCCAGCTGCGCTACCTGCGGTTCTCCGGGCAGGTGAGCGATGAGGGGCCGGTGCTGCTCTTCGACCTCGGCAGCTCGGGGCTGACCCTGACGCACGCCGAGACCAGCACCGAGACGGTACTCGAGAGCCTGTACAGCGCCGGGGTGAGCGGCGACCGGTACGACGCACTGCTGCAGCAGCGGCTCGCGCACGACGGCGTGCTGCCCGGCGCGGACGCCGTGCGGCAGCACCGCGAGGCGCTGAGCCGGGCCAGGGTGGTCACCGCCAGCGACCCGGACACCGGCGGGCGCGCCGTCATCACCCGCAGTGACCTGGCCGAGCTGTGTTCGCAGAGCGTGCGGCGCTCGGCGACGCTGGTGCACCGGCTGGTGGACGATGCCGAGGAGCCGCCGCACGCGCTGGTGCTGCTCGGTGGGTGTGCGCGCAACCCGGAGTTGCGGGCGGAGCTGGCCGGGCTGGTGGACCTGCCGGTGATCTACGACCCGGAGCCGGAGTACGTTTCGGCGCGCGGGGCGGTGCTGGTCGCGGCGGGGCACCGGGGCGGTGAGGTGCGGATGCGGCGCAGGCGGGTCGGGGCGGCGCTGGCGGCGCTGCCCGCCAAGGCGGCGGCCGCCAGGGAGGCGGCCAGGCAGTCGGGGCCGGAGCACCGCGGTAGCCGGCGTGCGGTGCTGGCCGCGGCCGGTGTCACCGTTGTGCTCGGCGCCACCGTCGCCGGGCTGCTGATCTTCGACCGGGACGCCCCCGCACCGGCGGCGCCGCCCGCCACCGTCGAGGTGGCGGACCTGCCGACCACCACCCCCGGCTGAAACGCCGCGTGCCCCGGCCCGAACCTGGACCGGGGCACGCGAACCGCGAAAAGCTCAGCGGTTGACGAACTTCGGCGCCCGCTTCTCGGCGAAGGCGGCCATGCCTTCCTTCTGATCCTCCAGCGCGAACAGCGAGTGGAAGACCCGCCGCTCGAACCGCAGCCCCTCGGCGAGCGTGGTCTCGAAGGACCGGTTCACCGACTCCTTGGCGATCATGGCGACCGGCAGCGACATGGAGGCGATGGCCTGCGCCGCCTCCAGCGCGGTGTCGAGCAGCTCGGCGGCCGGGACGACCCGGGCCACCAGCCCGGCCCGCTCGGCCTCCTCGGCGCCCATATTCCGGCCGGTGAGCACCAGGTCCATGGCCTTGGCCTTGCCGATGGCCCTGGTCAGCCGCTGCGACCCGCCGATGCCGGGGATGACGCCGAGCTTGATCTCCGGCTGCCCGAACTTGGCGGTGTCGGCGGCGAGCAGGATGTCGCAGATCATGGCGAGCTCGCAGCCGCCGCCGAGCGCGTAGCCGGCGACCGCGGCGATGGTCGGCTTGCGGAACTGCGCGAGCCGCTCCCACTTGGCGAAGTAGTCGTCCAGGAACATGTCCATGTACGACTTGGGTTGCATCTCCTTGATGTCGGCGCCGGCCGCGAAGGCCTTCTCCGACCCGGTGATGACGATGGCGCCGACCTCGTCGTCGCGCTCCAGCTCGTCCAGCGCGGCGAGAACGTCGTCCAGCACCTGCGCGTTCAGCGCGTTCAACGCCTTGGGCCGATTCAGCGTGATCCAGCCGACGACACCGGTCTCCGCGGTGCCCTTGCGCTCCAGCAGGATCGTCTCGAAATCGGTCACTCGGGGGCCTCCTGGTTCGAGCGGTCACGGATGTCGGTGACGATAGCCGAGAAGTCCCGCGCCGCATCGGTCTGGTTGAAGCGGGTGTAGATCTCGGCGGCGAGCGCGCCGAGCTGCCCGTCGACCCCGTTGTCGCGCAGCGCGTTCGCGGCGAGGCCGAGGTCCTTGGTCATGAGCGCGGTGGCGAAGCCGGGCTTGTAGTCGTTGTTCGCGGGGCTGGTCGGCACCGGGCCGGGCACCGGGCAGTAGGTGGTGAGCGACCAGCTCTGGCCGGAGGCGGTGGAGACCACGTCGTAGAACGACTGGTGGCTCAGCCCCAGCTTCTCGCCGAGGACCAGCGCCTCGGAGAGCGCCACCATGGAGACCCCGAGCAGCATGTTGTTGCAGATCTTGGCGGCCTGACCGACGCCGGCGCCGCCGCAGTGCACGACCTTGCCGCCCATGACCTCGAGGACCGGGAGCCCGGCCGCGAAGTCCGCCTCGGCGCCGCCGACCATGAAGGTCAGCGTGCCCGCTGCGGCACCGGCGACGCCGCCGGAGACCGGGGCGTCCAGGGCCCGGTGCCCGGCGGCGACCGCGCGCTCGGCGGCGGTCTTGGCGTCCGCGACGTCGATGGTGGAGCAGTCGATGAAGAGGGTGTCCGGCTCGGCGGCGGGCAGGATCTCGGCGTAGACGTCGAGCACCAGCTTGCCGTTGGGCAGCATGGTGATGACCACCTCGCGCCCGGCCACCGCCTCGACGGCGGTCGCCACGACGGTGGCGCCGTCCTGGCGGGCCTGCTCCTGGGCGGCGGGCACCGGGTCGAAGGCGAGCACGTCGTGCCCGGCCTTCACCAGGTTGGCGGCCATCGGCGCACCCATGTGCCCGAGGCCGAGGAATCCGATCTTCACTGTTCGTCCTCCGATGTGGTGAGCCCGAGCTCCCGGTCGCCGAGTTCGGCGAAGTACTCCGCCACCAGCCCGTCGGTGACCTCGGCCAGGGTGGCCGGCTGCCATTGCGGATTGCGGTCCTTATCGACGACCTGCGCGCGGATGCCCTCGACCAGGTCGTGCGAGGCGAGCGAGGCGATGGAGACGCGGTACTCCTCGTTCAGGACCGCCTCCAGGGTGGACAGTTCGCGGGCGTGCCGCAGGGAGCGCAGGGTGACCTTGAGCGCGACCGGCGACTTGCCGAGGATGTCCGCGGCGGCGGCCTTCGCCTCCGGCGCGTCATGAGCCTGCAGCCGGGCGACGATCTCCTCGACCGTGTCCGCGCTGTAGGCGGCGTCGATCCAGGAGCGCTGCGCGGCCAGTGCCGATTCCGGTGCCGCCGTCGCGTACTTGGCGATGGCGTCGTCCGCGCTCTCGGTGCGCAGGGTGTCCAGCAGGGCCGGGATCTGCTCCGATGGCACGTAGTAGTCGGCGAAGCCGGTGGCGATGGCGTCGCCCGCGGTCATCCGCGCGGTGGTGAGCGCGACGTGCGCGCCGATCTCGCCCGGTGCCCGGGAGAGCAGGTAGGTGCCGCCGACGTCGGGGATGAAGCCGATCCCGACCTCCGGCATACCGATCTTGGAGCGCTCGGTGACGATGCGGTGGCTGCCGTGGCCGGAGAGCCCGACGCCGCCGCCCATCACGATGCCGTCCATGACCACGACGTACGGCTTGGGATAGTCGCCGATCAGCGCGTTCAGGATGTACTCGTCGCGCCAGAACCGGCCGGTGGCGGAGTCCGCCGCGGCGGCGCCGGTCGCGCCGCCCAGCTCCTTGGCGTCGGAGTGGATGGCGACGATATCGCCGCCCGCGCAGAGCCCGCGCTCCCCCGCCCCGGTGACGACCACGGTGCGCACCGCGTCGTCGGTGGCCCACGCCCGCAGCGCCTCGGTGATGGCGAGCGCCATCTCGTGGTTCAGCGCGTTGATGGCCTTCGGCCGATTCAGCGTGATCAGCCCGAGGCCGTCCCGCTGCTCGATCAGGACCTCCGGCTCAGTCGTTCCGGTCATGCTCCGCCCTTCCCGGCGTGAGCGCGGGCCAGCCGTCGCTCATGCCGTGTCCATTCGGCATGAGCGAGGGCCCTCCGTGGCTACGCTTCGCTCCCGCCTCCGGGCCTGACTCGCTCATGCCGCTCCTACCACCGCGCGGGCGACGACCACCCGCATGATCTCGTTGGTGCCCTCGAGAATCTGGTGCACGCGCAGGTCGCGCACGATCTTCTCGACTCCGTACTCGGCCAGGTAGCCGTAGCCACCGTGCAGCTGCAGCGCCTTGTTCGCAACCTCGAACCCGGCATCGGTGGCGAACCGCTTGGCCATCGCGCACAACTCCACCTTGTCGGTGGCGTCCGCGTCCAGTGCGGCGGCGGCCCGCCAGAGCAGGGTGCGGGCGGCCTCCAGGTCGGTGCGCATGTCGGCGAGGTCGAACTGCAGCGCCTGGTTCTTCAGCAGCGGCTTGCCGAAGGCCTGGCGCTCGGCCAGGTAGGGCACGGTCTTGTCGAGCGCGGCCTGGGCCCCGCCGACCGAGCAGGCGGCGATATTGATCCGCCCGCCGTTCAGCCCGTTCATGGCGATCCGGAAGCCGTCGCCCTCGTTGCCGAGCAGGTTGGCGGCGGGCACCCGCGCGTTCTCGAAGATGACCTGCCTGGTCGGCTGGGCGTTCCAGCCCATCTTCTTCTCGTTGGCGCCGAAGGAGATGCCCGGCGTGTCGGCAGGCACGATGAAGGCCGAGATGCCGCCTGCGCCGGGCGCGCCGGTGCGGGCCATCACCACGTAGACGTCGGTGGCGCCCGCGCCGGAGATGAACTGCTTGGAGCCGTTGAAGATGTAGTCGTCGCCGTCGCGCACGGCCTTGGTGCTCAGCGCCGCCGCGTCCGAGCCGACACCGGGCTCGGTCAGTGCGTAGCTGGCCAGCAGCTCCATCGAGGTCAGCCCGGGCAGCCAGCGCTCGTGCTGCTCGGCAGTGCCGTAGCGGTCCACCATCCAGGTCGCCATGTTGTGGATGGAGATGTACGCCGCGATGGCCGGGCAGCCGGTGGCGAGCTGCTCGAAGATCCGCACCGCGTCCAGCCTGCGCAGCCCCGAGCCGCCCACCTCCTCGCGCACGTAGATGCCGCCGAGCCCGAGCGGGCCCGCCTTGCGCAGGATGTCGACCGGGAAGTGCTTGCGCTCGTCCCAGTCCAGCGCGTTCGGCGCGAGGAATTCGTCGGCGAACTCGCGAGCCGTGTCCCGGATCGCGCGCTCGTCCTCGTCCAGGTCGAACATGGTCATTCCATCGTCGGGATCACGAACGCGTTGCTCTCCTTGAGGCCGGAGGGCCAGCGCTGGGTGACGGTCTTGGTCTTGGTGTAGAAGCGGATCGAGTCCGGGCCGTGCTGGTTCAGGTCGCCGAAGCCGGAGCGCTTCCAGCCGCCGAAGGTGTAGTAGGCGATCGGCACCGGGATCGGGACGTTGATGCCGACCATGCCGACCTGCACGCGGGAGGCGAAGTCGCGGGCGGTGTCGCCGTCGCGGGTGAAGATGGCGACGCCGTTGCCGTACTCGTGCTCGTTGGCGAGGCGCAGCCCCTCCTCGTAGTCCTTGGCGCGGACCACGGACAGCACGGGGCCGAAGATCTCCTCCTTGTAGATGCGCATCTCGGAGGTGACCCGGTCGAAGAGCGTCGCGCCCACGAAGTAGCCGTCCTCGGCGCCGTCGACGACCAGCCCGCGGCCGTCGACCACCAGCTCGGCGCCCTCCTCGACGCCGATGTCGATGTACTTCTTCACCCGGTCGACGCCGTCCTTGCCGACCAGCGGCCCGTAGTCGGCGCCCGGGTCGTCGGACTTGCCGACATTGAGCTTGTGCACCCGCTCGGTGAGCTTCTCCAGCAGGCGGTCCGCGGTCTCCTCGCCGACCGGCACCGCCACCGAGATGGCCATGCAGCGCTCGCCCGCGGAGCCGTAGCCCGCGCCGATCAGCTGGTCGGCCACGTCGTCGAGGTCGGCGTCGGGCAGGATGATCGCGTGGTTCTTGGCGCCGCCGAAGCACTGCGCGCGCTTGCCGTTGGCGGTCGCGGTCTCGTAGATGTACTGCGCGATCGGGGTGGAGCCGACGAAGCCGACCGCCTTGATCCGCGGGTCGTGCAGCAGCGTGTCGACGGCCTCCTTGTCGCCGTTGACCACGTTGAAGATGCCCGGCGGGAGCCCGGCCTCCAGGAACAGCTCGGCGAGGCGCAGCGGCACCGACGGGTCGCGCTCGGAGGGCTTGAGCACGAAGGCGTTGCCGCAGGCGATGGCCGGGCCCGCCTTCCACAGCGGGATCATGGCCGGGAAGTTGAACGGCGTGATGCCCGCGACCACGCCGAGCGGCTGGCGCATGGAGTAGACGTCGATGCCGGTGCCCGCGCTGTCGGTGTACTCGCCCTTGAGCAGGTGCGGGATGCCGACGGCGAACTCGATGACCTCGAGCCCGCGCTGGATGTCGCCCTTGGCGTCCGGGATGGTCTTGCCGTGCTCGGAGCTGAGCAGCGCGGCCAGGCTGTCCATCTCGTCCTGCACCAGGGTCAGGAACTTCATCAGCACGCGCGCGCGGCGCTGCGGGTTGGTGGCCGCCCATGCCGCCTGCGCCGCCTCGGCGTTGGCGATGACCGCCTCGACCTCGGCCTTGGTCGCCAGCGGGACCCTGGCCTGCACCTGCCCCAGGTTCGGATCGAAGACGTCGGCGAAGTTGCCGGAGGTACCGGCGACGTGCTGGCCTCCGACGAAGTGGGTGAGTTCGCGAACCATGCCCTGTTCCTGTTCTCTCGGAGAGTTCTGCGGTCATCCTATAGTTGGACGTCCAAGTAATTGCCGGTAGGTCACCGAATGTGACCCACCGCACGATTATCCTCCTGGTCAGCCGAGCGCGGCGGCGATATTGCGCAGCAGGGTGCGCCTGCCCGCCAGGCACTCCGGGGCGAACGGGAGCAGCGGGTAGTCGTGGACCGCGCCGGGCTCCTCGTGCAGCGTGACGGCGGGGGCGCGGTCGCGCAGCAGGCGGCAGTCGGCGAGCGCGATATCGCGGCCGCCGACGTAGAGGTGGGTGGGCGGGAGCGCGGCGAGGTCGCCGAAGAGCGGGCTGACCAGCGGGTCGTCCGGGGCGAGGTCACCGCGCCACAGCTCGCCGCAGAGTTTCAGCCCGGCGGCGGAGAGCCACGGGTCGCGGCGTTCCAGGGCGGGGATCTCCGGGTTGGTGAGCGCGATGTCGAGCCAGGGGGCGACGAGGGTGAGGCCGATGGGTTCGGCGTTCAGCGCGGCGGCGAGGGCGAGGCCGGCACCCGCCGAGTCACCGGCCAGGTAGTACGGGCCGTCGAGCTCGGTCAGCAACGCCGCGAGCAGGGCGTGCGCGTCGCGGGCGGTGTGCTGCGGGGCGAGGCCGTAGCGCGGGACGTGCACCGGGCGGCCGGTGGCGGCGGCGATGTCGGCCACCAGCTCCCAGTGCTGGGTGGCGATGGCGCCGACGTAGCCACCGCCGTGCAGGTAGACGGTGCTGCCCGGGCCTTTCGCCGTCTCCGGTTCGACGGTGTGCACCGGGAAGCCCTCGACCTCCCTGGTACTCAGCCGCTCCTGGATCCCGGCGGGCGGCTGCGCCGGGCGCTTGGGTTCGGCCAGGTAGGCGCGGGCATTGTCGGCGGTGGCGTAGCGGCGGTGCCGGGTGAGCCGGACGAAACCCGCTATGACGTGCATCTGCCAGGACATGCCCTGGATTCTCCCGGAGGGAGGTCCGCGCATGCGGTTCAAGGGCCCGCGGCAGGCTGATTCAGCCCAGTCCGCCGAGCGCCAACCACTCCAGCCCGAACAGCGGCGCGCCCGCGAACTGCGGGCGCGGCGGCTCCGGCTCGGGACGGAAGGCGAAGCGGGTGCCGCGCGGGTCGATGAGGCAGGCCGGATCGGCCACGCCGGTGGCGGGCAGTTCGCCGGTGCGGGTTCGGGTCGGCACGGTGCTCACCTCGCGGGGTCCGGGGATCGTCGTGCCATTGCAGCGAGTCCGGGCGCGGAAGTCGCGGGTTGTGCTCGAGCCGAGCCGAAACCGGGCTGGACGGCCGCCACGCGCACGACGCTGTCCGCATCCCGGCACACCCGGCCGAACGCCACAAACCACGGCGCGGTGCGTGTGACAATCGCTGCGCACCGCGACGACAGGAGACCAGGCATGCGGCTGGCCGGTACCGAGCTCGGCGATTTCCGCGTCCTCGACGCGCACATCCACCAGTGGGACCCGCTGGGCACCCCGCGCGACTTCAGCTCGCTGGCCAAGCTCTTCAAGTACCTGCCGGTGCCGATCGACATCGCGGTCCGGGTGGCGAAGAAGCGGGACCGGGAGTTCGTCGGCGACCCCACCGCCTACACCAAGCCCTACCTGCCCGCCGACTACCGCGCCGACGCGGGCGAGCTGCCGGTGGCGGGGATCGTGCACATCGAGGTGGACTGGCACGCGAGTGCCCCGCTCGGCAAGGCGGACGAGACCCGCTGGGTGCAGAGCCTGCCGTTCGGCGTCGACACCCCTGCGCTGGCCGCGCTGATCGGCTCGGCCGACCCCGCCGCCCCCGGCTTCACCGACCTGCTCGACGCGCACGCCTCCGCCTCGCCGGTGCTGCGCGGCATCCGCACCATGGTCGCCAACCACCCGGACCCGGACGTCCGCTCCTTCACCCCGGCACCGGACTCGCTGGCGACCCCGGCCTTCCTGGACGGCTTCGCGGCGCTCGCCGAGCGCGGCCTCGGCTTCGAGGCCTGGGTCTACTCGCACCAGATCCCGCAGGTCACCGCGGTCGCGCAGCGGTACCCGGAGGTGCCGGTCGTGCTGAACCACCTCGGCACCCCGGCGGGGATCTTCGGCAGACTCGGCAGCCGCACCGGCGCGGACGCGGGCGCCCGCAGGGACCTGCTGCTGCGCTGGCGCGACGACACCGCGGCGCTGGCCGCGCTGCCGAACGTGGTGGCCAAGGTGAGCGGGCTCGGCATGCCGGTGCTCGGCCACCCGGTGCCCAAGCGCGGCACCACGACCCCGGTGGACGCACTGGTCGACCGCTTCGGCCCGCTGCTCACGCACGCGCACAGCGTCTTCGGCGCGGAGCGGCTGATCTGGGGCTCCAACTTCCCGGTGGACAAGCCGATCACGACGATCCCGGGAAGCGCCGAGGCGGTCGCCCTGGTCCTGGCCGAATCCGGGTGCGATGCCGAGCAGTTGCGGGCGGTGTTCGGCGGGAACGCGCGCCGGGTGTACCGGATCGCGGACTGAGGCTCAGGGCACCGGCAGGAAGCGGGCGCCGAGCACCGCGCCGACCTCGTGGATGTGCTCGGCGATCCGGTCGGCGTCCATATCGATGGTGCCGGTGCGCCACGCGGTGAGCAGCTCGACGAAGCCGCCGATGCCGATCAGCGTGCTGATCCGGAAGTCGGTCTCGTCGACGCCTGGGCGCAGGTAGGGGCGGGAGAGCTCGATCATGAGGTCGGTGGCGTCGCCGATCATGCGTTTGCGGCGCTGCTCGAGCACGGCGCTGCCCGCGTGGTCGGCGAGCAGGATGCGGGCCCTGCTGTGGTCGTCGGCCTGGAACCGAACCGCCCGCCGCACCGCCTCGCGCAGGATCTCCAGCGGCGGCCGGTCCCCGGAGACCGCGTCGGCCAGGTCGGCGAAGACCTCGGCGCAGACATCGTCCCAGGCCGCGCCGAGCAGCTCGTCGCGGTCGGCGAAGTGTTCGTAGAAATAGCGATCGTTCAGCCCGGTGCGGGTACAGACGCCACGCATGGTCACCGCCGCCCAGCCGCCCTCCGCCCAGAGCGCGAGCGCGGCATCGATCAGCCGGGCGCGCCGCTCGGCGCTGCGCTCGGCGGCCGTGCGGCCACCCCAGGTGCGCGCGGGAACAGGTACGGCCACGGTTGACAAAGTATCACCGGCCACGTGTTATTGGTGGCAGGTGCGGACAATGGGGTCGCCTGACACCAGTTGGGCCCCCTCCCACGACTCCCGAGGAGTGTCATGCGGCTCAATCCCTTCGGCGGCCCCCGGCGGACCGCGAACGCCGACGCGGTGGTGACCGGCGCGGGCAGCGGCATCGGCCGGGCCTTCGCCGTCGAGCTCGGCAGGCGCGGCGGGCGGGTGCTCGTCGCCGACATCGATGAAGCCGGGGCAGCCGAGACGGTCGGCCTGGTCGAGCAGGCGGGCGGCAAGGCGCTGGAGACCCGCTGCGACGTGCGCGACGCCGACGAGGTGGCGCGGCTGGCGACGGTGGCCGAGGAGTGGTTCGGTACCGCACCCACGCTGGTCATCAACAACGCGGGCATCGGCCAGGGCGGTCCGCTGGTCGGCGAGGTGAGCCTGGACGACTGGAAGCGCACCCTGGACGTGAACCTCTGGGGCGTCATCTACGGCTGCCACGTCTTCGCCCCGCGGCTGCGCGCGGCCGGGCGCGGCGCGATCGTCAATGTCGCCTCGGCGGCGGCCTTCGGCACGGCGCCGCGGATGTCGGCGTACAACGTCAGCAAGGCGGGGGTGCTCGCGCTCTCCGAGACGCTGGCGGCCGAGCTCTCCGGCACCGGCGTGAGCGTCACGGTGCTCTGCCCGACCGCGGTCAAGACCAATATCCTCACCCCGGAGGCGCCGCTGGACGGCTTCGCGGAGAAGGTCGGCGGGCCGCTGCTGCGCTGGACCGGCAGGCCGCCGGAGGCCATCGCCAGGACCACGCTGGACGCCGTGGACGGCGGCGAGCTGTACGTGGTGCCGCAGGTCGAGGCGAAGCTGGCCTGGTCGACCAAGCGGCTGATCCCGACCGCGTACACCCGCGCCGCCGGGCTGATGGAACGGCTGGTCCGGTGAGCGCCGCCGACTACGAGATCATCGTGGTCGGCGCCGGCTTCTCCGGAATCGGCGCCGGAATCCAGCTGCGCCGGGCCGGGTTCGACGACTTCCTGATCGTCGACGAGGCCGACGGCGTCGGCGGCACCTGGCACTGGAACACCTACCCCGGTGTCGCGGTGGACATCCCGTCCTTCAGCTACCAGTTCTCCTTCGAGCAGCGCGACGAGTGGTCCCGGGTGTACGCGCCGGGCCGGGAGCTCAAGGCGTACGCCGAATCCTGCGTGGACAAGTACGAACTGCGCGGGCATCTGCGCTTCGGCACCACCATCGAGCGGGCCGAGTTCGACGAGGCCGCGAACCGCTGGCGGCTGCGCACCGGCGACGGCGCGGAGCTGACCGCGCGCTTCCTCGTCGGCGCCACCGGCGCGCTGACCAGGCCCAAACCCCCGGAGATCCCCGGGATCGCGGATTTCGCCGGGATCACCATGCACACCGCGCGCTGGGACCACGACCAGGACCTGCGCGGCAAGCGGGTCGCGATCATCGGCACCGGGGCCTCGGCGGTGCAGATCATCCCGGCCATCGCGCCCGAGGTCGAGCGGCTCACGGTCTTCCAGCGCACCCCGATCTGGTGCCTGCCCCGGCCGGACGCGCCGCTGCCCGGCCCGCTGCGGCTGGCGCTCAAGCTGCCGGGCGGCAAGCTGCTCACCCGGCTGGCCAGCCAGACCTACGTGGAGCTCACCTTCCCGGTGGCCGCGCACTACTACGCCACGCTGCCCACCGCGGCGGCCGCGGAGCGGATCGGCCACGCGCACCTGCGCCGCTCGGTGCGCGACCCGGAGCTGCGCGCGAAGCTCACCCCGCGCTACGCGCTCGGCTGCAAGCGGCCCAGCTTCTCCAACGACTACCTGAGCACCTTCAACCGGGCGAACGTCGCGCTGGAGACCGACCCGATCGCGGCGGTCACGCCGACCGGGGTGCGCACCGCGTCCGGGGTGGAGCACGAGGTGGACGTGCTCATCCAGGCCACCGGGTTCCGGGTGATGGAGGCGGGCAGCATGCCGACCTTCGACCTGCGCGGGGTCGGCGGGCGCGACCTGGAGCAGTGGTGGGACGAGAACCGGCTGCAGGCGTACGAGGGGGTCAGCATTCCCGGCTTCCCCAACTTCTTCTGCGTGATCGGGCCGTACGGGTACAACGGCGCCTCGTACTTCACCCTGATCGAGAACCAGACCAAGCACATCCTGCGCTGCCTGGAGCACGCACGGGAGCGCGGCGCCACCAGGGTGGAGGTCACCGAGGCGGCCAACGACCGGTACTTCCGGGAGATGCTGTCGCGCCGGGACGGGCAGGTGTTCTGGCAGGACAGCTGCGCGAACGCGAACAGCTACTACTTCGACAAGCACGGGGACGTGCCGCTGCGGCCGTCGACCACGCTGGAGGCGGCGTGGCGGGCCGGGCACTTCGACCTGGGCGACTACCGGTTCGACGCCGCGGCCTGAGGCGGGTGTAGGGCAGTGGGCGGGCAGCACCGCAACCTTCCGGCTGACCGTTAGCTGGATCACACTGGAGAACGGCACCCGACGCCGGGAAGTTCCGGCCCCCACTCGACACCCGATGGCCCCGCCCACGAGCCCCGGTGTGTCTTCGGCCCCGGCGCCGGGTGTCCATCACTCCTCCAGCGCGCGGTACAGCGCGGCCAGGTCCTTCCAGCCCGCGGCGGCGACCGCCTCGTCCGCGGCGGTGCTGCGCAGGGCGCGGCGGAGCAGCACCGGGTCCAGGTCGTTCAGGGCCGGGCGCGGGGCGGGGCGCGGGAGGGCCGGGAGTTCCAGCCCCTCGCCGTAGGGGTCGGCGGCCGGGTCTTCGTTCTCGCGTTCCCGCTCGACGGCGCCGATGAGGGTGTCCGGGTCGACGCCGCGCACGGTGAGCAGGTCGCGCGGGTGCTCGTCCAGGCGGTCGGCGAAGACGTGGCAGACGGCGGCGACGTGCCTGCACGGGCGGGCGGAGTCCGGGCAGGTGCAGTCGAAGTCGAGGTCGGCGGCGGTGTCCGGGAGGAGCAGCGGCTCCAGGCTCGCGGGCGGTGCGCCCGCGACCACCTCGGCCAGCGTGCCAGGGGTCGCGCGGATCTCCTCGACCAGCAGCTCCAGCTCCTCCTCGCGCAGGCGGCGCACCACCAGCGCCGCGGTGAACGGCCGCGGCTGGCTCCCCTGCACCTCGCCGACCACAACCCCCGGCTCGGCCCGCCAGCTCAATACCTGCCCGCCGCGCACCACCGCCCGCCCCCGCGCCAGCCGTCCTGGCTCCCCCACCCGGTCGATCGCCGCCAGCAGTGCCCTGCCCCAGCGCGGAGCGGATCGCACGCGGCTCACTCCCCCACCGCCTCGGCGCCGAGCGCGAAGAGCTCGCGGAGCTCGTCGGTGCCGAGCTCGGTGACCCAGTTCTCCCCGACCCCGACCGTGAGATCGGCGAGCTTCCGCTTGTGCGCGATCAGGTCGTCGATCCGCTCCTCCAGCGTGTCCACGCAGACCAGCTTGCGCACCTGCACCGCGCGGCGCTGGCCGATCCGGTACGCCCGGTCGGTGGCCTGGTTCTCCACCGCCGGGTTCCACCAGCGGTCCATGTGCACCACGTGGTTGGCGGCGGTGAGGGTGAGCCCGGTGCCGCCCGCGGCCAGCGAGAGCACCATGAGCGGCGGCCCGTCCGCGCTCTGGAACCGCTCGACCATGGCATCCCGCGCCCCGCGCGCGACCCCGCCGTGCAGGAACGGGACCTTGGCACCGAACCGTTCGCCCAGGAACGGGACCACCAGCTCGCCGAACTCCCGGAACCGGGTGAAGAGCAGCGCCTTCTCCCCGTCCCCGAGCACACCGTCCACGATGTCCTCCAGCAGCGCCAGCTTCCCGGAGCGGTGCCGCCCCCGGCGCAGCACCGGTGAGCCGTCGCCGAGGAAGTGCGCGGGGTGGTTGCAGACCTGGGCCAGCCGGGTGAGCGCGGCCAACACCGCGCCGCGCCGCGCCATGCCGTCGGCGGAGCGCAGCTTCTCCACCATGTCGTCCAGGACCGCCTGGTAGAGCGCGGCCTGCTCGGCGGTGAGGTTGGCGCGCACCGTCATCTCCAGCTTCTCCGGGAGGTCGTCGATGACCGCCGGGTCGGTCTTGACCCGGCGCAGCACGAACGGCCCGGTGACGGCGCGCAGCCGGGTGACCGCGTTCTGGTCGGCCTCGCGCTCGATCGGCACCGCGAACCGGGCCCGGAAGGCCTGGGCGCTGCCGAGCAGCCCGGGCACGACGGTGTCGAGCAGCGCGCGCAGCTCCTCCAGCCGGTTCTCCATCGGGGTGCCGGTGAGCGCCAGCCGGTGCCTGGCGGGCACCGCGCGGGCGGCGCGCGCCTGCCTGGTCGCGGCGTTCTTCACGTGCTGGGCCTCGTCCAGGACCAGCCGCTCCCAGTGGCAGGCGGCGAGGTCGGCGGCGTCGCGGGCGAGGACGGCGTAGGTGGTGAGCACCAGGTCGGCCTCGGCAGCGGCGGCGGCGAGCGCGGCGCCTGCGAGCCGGGCGGGGCCGTGGTGCACCAGGACCCGCAGCCCCGGAGCGAAGCGCTCGGTCTCGCGCTGCCAGTTGCCGACCACCGACATGGGGCAGACCAGCAGCGTCGGGGCGGCGGCGCGCTCGTGCAGGAGCAGCGCCAGGAACTGCACGGTCTTGCCGAGCCCCATGTCGTCGGCGAGGATCGCGCCGAGCCCGAGCCTGCTCATGGTGGCCAGCCAGGCCAGGCCGCGGCGCTGGTAGGGGCGCAGGGTGGCGGTGAGACCGGGCGGATCGGGCAGCTCGGCGGTGTCGGTGCTCCGGTCGAAGAGCTCGGCGGCCCAGCCGGTGGCGGTGACCTCGGTGATCGGCACCCCGTCGACCCGCTCGCGGGCCAGCTCGGCGAAGAGCGCGGCCAGCGTCGCCTCGTCGCCCCGGTGCGCCGCGACGTAGCGCGCGGCCGCGCTCAGCGCCGCGCGGTCGGCCTGCACCCAGTCGCCGCGCAGCCGCACCAGATCCGATTCGGCGGTGATCAGCCTGCGCATCTCGGCCTCGGTGAGCTCGATGTCGCCGAGCGCGAGCTCCCAGCGGTAGGAGAGGATGCCGGGCAGCCCGACGGCGCTCTCCGCGGCGGGCGGGCTGGTCACCCGGAGTTTGAGCGTGGGGGCGGTGACGGTCCACGGGCGGGGCAGCAGCAGCCGGATGCCCGCCGCGTGCAGCGCCGCGGCGCCGTGCTCGACCAGGTCGGCCACCACCTCGGTGGGCAGCAGCAGGTCGAGCGTGGTGTCGTCGCCGGGCAGGTCGCGCAGCCGCGGGTAGGCGGCCCGCGCCCGCTCCAGCTTCTCGACGCCCATCCGCAACCGGACCGGGTCACCGTGCAGCGCGACGGGTTCCGGCGCCTCGTCGGTGCCGCGGAGACACACCTCCAGCCGCCAGAGCGTGAACTCGCCGCCGTCGCCGTCCGGCTCGCCGAGCCGGAGCACCAGCTCGTACTCCTCGGTCTCCAGGTCGGCGCGCCACTGCTCGAGCACCTCGGCCGGGCGGTAGCCGCCCGGCTCCACCGGCTCGTCGTCGCGCAACCCGGCGACCAGCGGGTGCGCCGAGCGCGGCGCCCGGCCGAGCAGCGCGCGGGCGATCGGGTCGGTGAGCTCGGCGAGCAGGTCGTCCAGCACCGCGGTCGGCCTGCCCGGCACCCGCAGCGCGGGCGGCATGAGCGCGGCGAGCTCGGCGCTCCAGGCGCGCTGCCCGGCGCCGCCGACGAGTTCCCAGCGGGCCCACCACTGCCCGTCGGCGCGGCGCAGCTGCGGCACCACCCGGCCCGCGCGGACCCAGCGCTCGATGCCGTGCGCCACGTGCGCCAGGAACCGCAGGTCACCGGCGACGGACTCCGCCGGTAGCCGCTGCCGCAGCACCTCGGCGGCCGCGGCGGGGGCGAGGGCGTGCGCGGACACCTCGGCGACGGTGCCGGTCGGCTGCATGGCCTCGGCGCGGTGCCGGAAGCGGGCGCGGGCGAGCAGCCCGCCGAGCGGTTCCGGCGGTTCCGTCCCCGGCCGCTCGTCACGCCACAGCAGCAGGCCCGCGCCGGGCGACCACAGAGCGTGCAGCATCAGGCCATCCAAGCACCAGGCTCCGACAGGCGGGGCGGTGACCGCAAGCCTCCGGGTCGGCCGCTGTGGAGCAATGTGCTTCATCCCCAGCCAGCGGCCGGAGGGGCCACCCGAAGGGGGTGCCGCACGGTACATCTGGCTCCATGCCCCCGCCGTCGATCCGCCCGCTCGTCGCCCTCACCGCCGCCTGCCTCACGGCGGCCACCGGCTGTGCCGCCCTCGGCCCTGGCACCGCGCCCGCTCCGGGCAGCCCGACCCGCGCCGAGGTGGAGCAGCTGCTCGGCCAGGTGCGGGTGGTGGAAAAGCGCCCGCACCCCGGCGGCTACGAGCGCGGCTGCAAGGACGGGCAGGCCTGCGTCTTCGGCGAATCCTGGACCGATGCCAGCGACGCCCCCGGCGGGCGCGACGGCTGCGACACCAGGAACAACGTGCTGGCCGCCCAGCTCGAGGGGGTGCGGTTCCGCCCGGGCACGCGGAACTGCGTAGTCGAGGCGGGCGGCCTGGCCGACCCCTACACCGGCGCCCACATCGCCTTCGACAGGGCCGACGCCCGCGCCGTGCAGATCGACCACGTCTTCCCCCTGGCCGCCGCCTGGGACCTGGGCGCCGCCGCCTGGCCGCAGCCGCGGCGGGTGCGCTTCGCCAACGACGTCACGGTGAACCTGGTCGCCACCTCGGGCGCGGTCAACCAGGCCAAGAGCGACGGCACGCCGGGCGAGTGGCTCCCGCCCGCCGCCTCCGGGCACTGCTTCTACGCGGGCAAGTACCTGACCGTCGCGGTCGACTACGACCTCCCGGTCACCGCCGCCGACAGCGCCGCCCTGCGCGACATCGCCGGGCGCTGCCGATGAACCTCGATCAGGACCGTAGACCGGCCAGCCGAATCCACGAGCCGTAGCGATGCATCAGCCAGTACAGCCGCTGATTACTGTCTCGATCCGCGCCACTCCCGTGCGTCGGAGCCAAATTGTCGGTCAGATCCAGGATGGCCTCGCGGACCTTCTTCTCTTGGGCGAAGGATTTCTGCGCGATGGCCGAGGTCGTCGGAACTATCTCGCCCGCGGCGACGATCTGCAGAATCGTGCGCTGCAACGGCGTGCACCGAAAAGGCGACCGGCAGCGGGCCCGCGACAGATAGGCATAGGCGAAGCGCACCGCATCCCCATCGAGCGGCTCTCCCGCGGCCCGCCCGAGTGCGATCTCCACGGCACGCTCGAACCCGGTCGGCCGCGGCCGCACACCGTTCGCGGACACCTTCTCCCGGACCGGCCCGCCATCGGTCGGCGGCTTCGGCTCATCGAGCAGCACCGCGGCGACGGTGCCGGCGTTCAGGGCGGCCCCGACTTCGTAGGCTAGCGCGTGCTGGGTCAGCGGGTGCACCGGCAGGGTCGGCGCGACTACCGCCACCGCCACCTCGGGAGACCTGCCCATCGCGGCGCGAACGGCGTGCGCCTCCACGACCGGGTCGAAGCCGCGGGCGGCGTCGAAACTCGCTTCGAAGATCACCGCGTAGCTCTTCCCGATCCATTCGGGAGGAACCTGCCGGGTGCCCGAGGGCGCGACGAGATCGATCCTCGTTCGCCCGTCGGGCACCTCGGGGCGGAAATCGTCTGCCGTCGCGATCCACACCAGGGCAGGGGGATTCACCGATCGGGAAATCATCTGCACGGACTCTCCAACACTGCTCGGCATCGGTAGTCCCACAATTTCAGCTCCGGTCGGTTGCCCGGTATCCGCTACACAATGGACTCCCGCTCCACCGCCACGTCGGATTCGGCGACCACCGCGTCGGCCTCGGCGACCACCGCGTCCGCCTCCGGAGCGGGAGCGGCCGACGCGGGCTCCTCCGGGTTCGGGTCATTGAAGAGTTCGACGGTTTCTACCGGGGTGAGACGGGCGAGATCCGGCGCCCCCGTGATGTTCGCGTCCGCGGCGAGCGGCTGCGTGCCGCAGGTCGGGCACGCCGGGTCGCACGAGGGGCTCAACCAGACGGATTGATAGGCATGCTGTCCAGCGGTCTCGGCGAAGAGCTGCGGGAAGTAGTCGAAGTCGTGCGTGGCGGACAGAATTACGTACTGCTGCCCCTTCTCCAGCGCCGACAGGACGAGCGCCCCAGCCGAGTGCTCCTCCCCCGCACAGCCGAGCTCGAGCAGCCCGATGGCGACCTTGACCGACGCCGTCACCACGTGGCCGATGTCGACCCCGAGCGCAGGCTCGGAGACGAGCTGGCCGGTGCCGTAGTCGAGCGCACCGGCCGCCTTGGTGCCCGACTGCCTGTTCCCGGTGGCACACCGGAAGCAGGCGGTGACACCGGGGACGGTGAAAACCACCTGCCCGGCCCGGCCCTTCGCGTAGACCCCACCGAACACGGCAGGCCGCCCGAGGGTCCAGGCGCGATGATTGAGCGCGGTTTGCGCCTTCGGATCGTCGGTGGCCGCGATCACCAGGTCGGCTGCTTCGATCGCCGCGAGCAGTTCGACCTCGGGCACCTCGTCGAGCGCCGCCGTTCTGGTCGTCACCGAGACGGCCGGGTTGATCTCCCGGAGCCGCACCGCGAGCGCGTCCGTCTTCGCCTGTCCGACATCCGACCAGCGGTAGACCGACCTCGACAGGTTCGCGGCCGACACGGTATCCGGGTCGATCAGGGTGAAGCGCCCCACCGAAGCCCGAGCCAGCTGCTCCGCGGTCTGCGACCCGCCCGAGCCCAGCCCGACGATCAGGACGTGCGCATCGGAGATCGCGCTCGCCACCACACCGTCCAGCCGAGCGCGCAGCCCCTCAAGCGCGGCGCCGCCTTCCGCTGCGGCGTCGGAGCCGGACGACGCGCCATGAAATGAAAAAGGGGGGCGATCAGGCCTTTCCGCGGGGAACCGTACCGCGTCGAGCGCTGCCGCCAGGCGGTCCCACTCGTTCCTGTTCACATTCCACTCCAGCGGAAGGGATACCGTGGGTTCGCGTTCGTTCGACCCGTGCGCCGCGGCGAGTTCGGCGAGCCCGCCGGTGGCCCCGCGGACCGGGGTGACCAGAATCAGCGGCGGCAAGGTGGGATACGTCGGTGGGAACAACGCGACGATATCCGCGTCGGCCGCCCGGAAGGACCCCACCGCGAACAGCACACCATCGACATCCGCGAAGGTGTCGCCCGGTTCGGCGCGCAGACCCAGTCTCTCGGACATGACCGCAAGGTCCCGCTCGAGCGGGATGACGCGGGGCTCGGCCGCCACGACTTCCACGCCGTTGATCCGCGCCTCCGCGACGTAGACGGAGAAAGTGCCGTTCGTAAGCGGCATGCGGTGCCTGCCGTTCAGCCGCTGGCCGGAGGTGACGATCGGACAGATCATCCGCCCCAGCCAGGGGGCTCTGCGCAGGTGATTGGCGAACGCGCGGTAGTCGCCGGAAGAAGGCTGCGCGATCCCGACCGGATGCGAGTGCACGATGCCCTTGTACTCAAGGTTGCCGGAGAAGTTCGTGGTCTCCGCCACCACCTGCTGCAGCGCGGCCGACGGAGTGTAGGTGACCCCGGTGACGTCGCCATGGTGGTCCGGGATGAACCGAGACACCACCGGCTGGCCGATCGGCCCCAGCAGTGCCCCGCCCCGCTCCGGAGGATGTGCGGCGATGAAATCGTTGATCTCGCGCAGGACTCGATCGAAGAAGGCGACTTCCAGATTGGTCATCGCTCACTGCCCCGTATTGAAGACGAAGCCGTGGCCACGACGGTAGCACGAGGCTCCGCGGGTCCAGATCGCCGACTTCGCATACGTCTCGGCCATGCTCGAGTACCCGCTGCCGGTCGCCTCCGTCAAGCAGAGCGTTCCGTCGGAGAAGAGGTGGCAACCGTGCGCGTCGACTTCGCCGCCGAGCCGCGGGGCGACAAGAGCCACGCGATACACCCCCAATCCGGCGTGAAAATAGAGAAAGAGGGAGTACGTGTCGCCGAACTCGTTGGTGATGCTGTAGTGCCATCCCTGGAATTCCCCGTCGGAAACCGCGACCGTATCTCGTGGCATATTCGATCGCACGAATTCGCGCTCGTCGGCCAACCGCACCGCGCTGTAGAAGGTGTCCCCCGCGACCTCGGCGATCCGCGTTCCGCCTGCCACCTCGTTGCCCATCAGCAGTTCCCCGTCGCGCCCGACATAGATCCGCTTGTCGGGATCGGTCGGCCGCGCACCGCCGTTCTCCTGCGATTCCCGAACCGCAGCCGCGATGCGATTCAGATCGACGTAGAAGGTATCGCCGGTGACCTCGGCTATGGTGCTCCGCGTACTGCCTGGCCCCTCGGAGATGGTGATACTCCCGGTGGGCGTCACCTCGACCCGGGGTGACATGACTTCCGGCGCGACAGGCGGGGGCGGAATGGGAGTCCCCACCGGCGTGTCCAGCATCAGAGAATCGTCGCCCGGCGGCACCGGCCGCCATTTCGGCGGAGCATCCGATCCCGTTTCCGGCCGATCGTTGTCGGCATATTCGTCGTTCACTCGTCGAGTATCAGTTCGAATCGGAACCGGAGGTAGGGTATATAAACCCCCAAAACTGTCCGTCGGGGATATCAGGCGCCGGTCGCCACCGGCCGCTTGGGGTCGTGCGCCCACTGCGACCAGGAGCCCGGGTACAGCGCGGCCTCGATGCCGACCACGGCGAGCGCCGCGATCTGGTGCGCCGCGGTGACCCCGGACCCGCAGTACACCGCGACCGGCCCGTCCAACCCGGCGAACCGCTCGCGCAGGTCGTCGAGCGGGCGGAAGCGGCCGTCGCCGTCCAGGTTCTCGGCGGTGGGGGCGCTCACCGCGCCGGGGATGTGCCCGGCCCGCGGGTCGACCGGCTCGGTCTCGCCGCGGAACCGCTCGCCTGCCCTGGCGTCGAGCAGCACGCCGGGCCAGCGGGCGGCGGCATCGGCGTCGATGACCGGGAGGTTGCCCGCGGTCAGGACGACGTCGCCGGGTACGGTCTCGGCCTCGGCGCCGGTCGCGACCGGCTCGCCCGCGGCGATCCAGGCGGGCAGCCCGCCGTCCAGGATGCGCACGTCGGCGATCCCGCCCCAGCGCAGCAGCCACCAGGCGCGCGCTGCGGCGAGGCCGCCGGTGGCGTCGTAGACCACGACGGCATCGCCCTGGCGAATTCCCCAGCTCCGCGCGCACTGCTGCAGGTAGCCGAGGTCGGGGAGGGGGTGCCTGCCGCGGGCGGGCGAGGGCGGCGCGGCGAGCTCGATGTCCAGGTCGACGAAGACCGCGCCCGGGATGTGGCCGTCCGAATACTGTTGCGCGCCTTCGGGATCGCCGAGTGCCCAGCGCACGTCCAGTAGTCGGAGCCGCCCCTCGGTCTGCTTCGCGCGCAGGTCGGACGGCGAGATCAGTACCCCGCTCACCACAGCTCCTCGTCGTAGCCGGTCACGCACCGTTGCGTGCGAACCCGTCCACACTAGCGCGGGAAACGGGCCAGTTCCGGCGGACTGGCTGCGGACACCGGGGTCGCCGGGGTGCAGGATGCCGGAGGTGAACCGTCCCGAGCAGCAGGCGAATCTCACGCAACCCGTCGGCGCGGGCGTGGTGACCGCGCTGGTCGGATTCACCAGCTCGTTCGCGGTGGTGCTCGCCGGGATCACCGCGGTCGGCGCGACGCAGGCGCAGGCGGCCTCCGGGCTGGCGGCGCTCTGCGTCACCCAGGCGGTCGGCATGCTGCTGCTGAGCCGCTGGTACCGGATGCCGATCACGCTGGCCTGGTCGACCCCGGGCGCGGCGCTGCTGGCCGGCACCGGCGCGGTGGCGGGCGGCTGGCCCGCGGCGGTCGGGGCGTTCGTGGTGACCGGCGCGCTGATCGTGCTGACCGGGCTGTGGGGTCGGCTGGGTGCGCTGGTGGCCGCCATTCCGGTGCCGATCGCGCAGGCCATGCTGGCCGGGGTGCTGGTGCCGCTGTGTCTGGCGCCGGTCGAGGCGGTCCGGACCTCGCCCGCGGTGGTGCTGCCGGTGATCGCGGTGTGGCTGCTGCTCACCCGGTTCGCGCCGCGCTGGGCGGTGCTCGCGGCCTTCGCGACCGCGGCCGTCGGAGCCGGGATCGCCATCGCCGTTCGGGACACGCCGCTCGACCTCGGCGCCATGGTCCCAGCTGTGCAGCTGACCTGGCCGCAGTGGAGCTGGCAGGCGGTGATCGGGGTCGCGGTGCCGCTCTACATCGTCACCATGGCCTCGCAGAACATCCCGGGGACGGCGGTGCTCGGCTCGTTCGGCTACCGGACGCCGTGGCGCGCCGCCATGACCGTCACCGGGATCGGCACCGTGCTCGGCGCCCCCGCGGGCGGGCACGCCATCAACCTGGCCGCGATCAGCGCGGCGCTGGCCGCCGGGCCGTCGGCGCACCCGGACCCGAGCAGGCGCTGGATCGCGGCGGCCACCACCGGTGGCTGCTACCTGGTGCTCGCCCCCGCGTCGGCCGCGCTCGTGGCGCTGGTCGCGGCGGCGCCCGCCGGGGTGCTGGAGACGGTCGCCGGGCTGGCGCTGCTCGGCACCCTCGCCGTCGCGCTGACCGGCGCACTGGCCGACGAGGAGCACCGCACAGCCGGGGTGGTGACGTTCCTGATCGCCGCCTCCGGGGTGGGATTCCTCGGAATCGGAGCAGCGTTCTGGGCCTTGCTGGCCGGACTCCTGGCACGCGCCGCGCTGTCCCGGCGCGCGGCCGACCTCAGCTGAGCAAACGCGCGCCGCGCCTCCGCGCACGCCGCGCCGCGGGTGCCGGACACGTCTCCGCGGGCGCCGCGCCGATCGGCGCCCGTTCGGTTCAGCCGCGGCTGAGCAGCGTGAGCGGGTCCTCGAGCAGGTGCGCGATGCCCGCGAGGAAGCGGGCGCCGAGTTCACCGTCGACCATGCGGTGGTCGAAGGCGACGCCGAGCGTGGTGACCCAGCGGACCGCGAGTTCGTCGCGCACCACCCACGGGCGCTTGCGCACCGCGCCGAGGCACAGGATGCCCGCCTCGCCCGGGTTCACCAGCGGCGCGCCGCTGTCCACGCCGAAGACCCCGACATTGGTGATGGTGAAGGTGCCGCCGCGCAGGTCGGCAGGGGCGGCATTGCCCGCGCGCGCGGTCTCCACCAGCCAGCCCAGCTCGCGGCAGAGCTCGCGCAGCGAGAGGGTGTGCGCCTCCTTGAGATTGGGGACGAGCAGGCCGCGCTCGGTGGCGACGGCGATGCCGAGGTTCACGTAGTGCTTGGTGACGATGAGCTGGTTGGCGTCGTCCCAGAAGGCGTTCATGTCCGGGAAGTCGCCGAGCGCGACCAGCGCGGCCTTGGCCACCAGGGTGAGCGGGGTGAGCGGCAGCCCCTCGAACGAGGCGGTGTTGCGCAGGTGGTCGAGCAGCTCCATGGCGGCGGTGAAGTCGACGGTGACCGAGGCGCCCGCCTGCGGGATCGTCCTTGCGCTCACCACCATGGCGGCGGCGGTGCGCTTGCGCACCCCGGCGATCGGGGTGCGGGTCTCCCTGGAGACCGGGCGGATGACGCCGGTGCGCGCGTCCGAGGCCACGTGCGGCTCGGGGTCGGCGGATTCGGCGCCGGGTGCGCGCCGCGGCTGCGAGATCGGGACGGCGGCGCGCACGTCCTCGACGGTGACCGCGCCCTCCGGGCCGGAGCCGGGCAGGAACCACAGGTCGATGCCGAGTTCCTTGGCGAGTTTCCTGGCCGCGGGGGTCGCGGCCGCCCTGCGCGCCTTCGGATCTCCGCCGAGCGGTGAGCGCGGGCGCCCACTCTGGGCCGGGGCTCGCTGCGCCGCAGCGGCATTCGCGATATCCCCCGCGATCGGCGACGGTCGTCCGCGGCCCCGCGCCCCCTCCGCGTGCTCCCGCGCCACCGCGCGGGCGGCGGCGCCCGCCGCCTCGGCGGCGCTCCGCGGCCTGCGCCGCGTCTCCGCCTCCCCCGACGGCCCGTACCCCACCAGCACCCCGCCCACCGGCGGCTCCGAATCCGCTTCCGGCGCGGAGTATTTCACCGGCGCGGCGACATCACCGTGACCGCGAACCCGGATGATCGGCGACCCGACCGGCACCGTCTCCCCCGGCTGCGCGAGCAACTCCGCGACCACCCCGGCGAACGGGGACGGCAGCGACACCACCGCCTTCGCCGTCTCCACCTCGGCGATCACCTGGTTCAGCTCCACCTCGTCGCCCACCGCGACGGCCCAGGAGACGAGTTCGGCGTCGGCGAGCCCCTCCCCCAGGTCGGGTAGCCGGAATTCCAGCACCGGACCGGGGGCGGCGGGGTCTCGAACGGCGGCATCGTGCACGGGACACCTCTCACGGAGCGATTCAAGCGGCGAGGGAGCGGTCGACCGCGGCCAGAATGCGGTCGGCGTCGGGCAGGTGGTGTTTCTCGAGCTTAGCCGGGGGGTAGGGGATGTCGAAGCCGCCGACGCGCAGCACCGGCGACTCCAGGTGGTAGAAGCAGCGCTCGGAGATCCGCGCGGCGAGCTCGGCGCCGAGCCCGCCGGAGACCTGCGCCTCGTGCACCACCACCAGCCGCCCGGTCTTGCGCACCGACTCCTCGACGGTCTCCAGGTCCAGCGGGCTCAGGCTGCGCAGATCGATCACCTCCACCGAACGTCCCTCGCTCGCGGCGATCTCGGCCGCCTTCAGCGCGGTGGCGACGGTGCCGCCGTACCCGGCGACCGTGATGTCGTCGCCCTCGACGCAGACCCGCGCGCGGTCCAGCGGGAGCGCGGGCGGGGCATCGAAGTCGACCTCGGCGCGGTCCCAGTACCGGCGCTTCGGCTCGAAGAAGATCACCGGGTCGTCCAGCGCGACGGCCTGCCTGATCATGTGGAAGGCGTCCGCGGGCGTGCTCGGCGCGACCACCCGCAGCCCGGCGGTGTGCGCGAAGTACGCCTCCGGCGACTCGGAGTGGTGCTCGACCGAGCCGATGCCGCCGCCGAACGGGATCCGAATGGTCAGCGGGGCGCGCACCCGGCCCTGCGTGCGGTAGTGGATCTTCGCGACCTGCGAGACGATCTGGTCGAAGGCGGGGTAGACGAAGCCGTCGAACTGGATCTCGCAGATCGGCCGGTAGCCGCGCAGCGCCATCCCGAAAGCCGTTCCGACGATGCCGGATTCGGCCAGCGGGGTGTCGATCACCCGGTGCTCGCCGAAGTCCTTCTGCAGCGTGTCGGTGACCCGGAAGACGCCGCCGAGCCTGCCGACGTCCTCGCCCATGATCACGACCTTCGGGTCGTCGTCGAGCGCGGCGCGCAGCCCGGCGTTCAGCGCGGCGGCGAAGGTGGTGATCATACGAGCAACCCCTGCTCGTCGGCGCGGTACTCCGCGAACTCCCGCCGCTGCCGCTCCAGCTCGGCGTGCGGAGCGGCGTAGACGTGCTCGAGCAGCGTTCCCGGCGCCGGATCCGGCATCGCCAGGGTCGCGCTGCGCAACCGGTGCGCCACCGCGTCCGCCCGCTCGCCGACCTCGCGCTCGAACTCCGCGTCCCAGCCGGACTCCCGCTCCAGCACCCGCCGGACCCGGTCGATCGGGTCGCGCCCGCGCCACTCGTCGGCCTCGGCGGCCGCGCGGTAGCGGGTGGGGTCGTCGGCGGTGGTGTGCGGGCCCATGCGGTAGGTGAGCGCCTCGATGAAGGAGGGGCCGCCGCCGGAGCGCGCCCTGGCCAGCGCCTGCCTGGTCACCGCGAGCACGGCGAGCACGTCGTTGCCGTCCACCCGGATACCTGGCATGCCGTAGCCGTAGGCCCGGCGGGCCAGCGGCACCGCGCTCTGCACCCGGACCGGCGCGCTGATCGCCCAGTGGTTGTTCTGGCAGAAGAAGACCACCGGCGCGGCCCAGCTCGCGGCGAAGCCGAGCGCCTCGGCGATGTCGCCCTGGCTGGTCGCGCCGTCGCCGAAGTAGGCGACGGTGGCGAGCTCGGCGCCGTCCAGGTGCGCGGCGTAGGCGTAGCCGGTGGCGTGCAGCCCCTGCGCGCCGACGACGATGGCCGGGTTGGTCATGTTGACGGCGTCCGGGTCCCAGCAGTGGTGCGCGACCCCGCGCCAGAGCCGGGTCATGTCCTCCGGGTCGACGCCGCGGCACCAGGCCACCCCGGCCTCGCGGTAGCTGCAGAACACGTAGTCGTCCCGGCGCAGCGCGCGGGCCGAGCCGACCTGCGCGGCCTCCTGCCCGCGCAGCGGCGCCCACAGCCCGAGCTGCCCCTGCCGCTGCAGCGCGGTGCCCTCGGTATCGATCCGGCGGGCGATCACCAGGTCGGCGTAGAGCTCGCGGAGCTCCGCGGTGCCGATATCGGCGACCAGGGCGGCGTACTCGCGGTCGAGCACGCGCCTGCCGTCGGGCTGGACGAGTTGCACGGGGTACGCGCGTTCGCGCGGTTTCTCGGACATGTACCGCCTCCTGTCGTGCTGGCCTTGTGAGCCGTATCACACAGCATCCACGATCACGCGATCCGCGCAACCGACGGCGACACGGCTGCGCAGAATGCGCAATTCGAGACCGGGAACCGGTGTCATACTGCGTCGCATGTCCAGTTCGCTCGATGCCACCGACGCCCGGCTCCTGCTCGAGCTCGTCGCCAACCCGCGCGCCACCGGGGTCGAGCTCGCCGCCCGGCTCGGCCTCTCCCGCAACACCGTGCAGGCCAGGCTGAACCGCTGGGAGGCGAGCGGCGTGCTCGGCAGCGTGGAGCGCCGGGTCGAGCCCCGCGCCCTCGGCTACCCGCTCGCCGCCTTCGTCGCCGTCGTGGTCGACCAGCACCGCCTCGACCCCGTCGTGGCCGAGCTGGCCGAGGTCCCCGAGGTGACCGAGGTCTGCGGCATGACCGGCGAGACCGACCTCACCGTCCGGATCGTCGCCACCGACGCCGACGACCTCTACCGCATCGCCGGGCAGATCCTGAAGATCCCCGGCGTCGAGCGCACCAATATGGCGCTCGTCATGCGCGAACTGGTCGGCCCGCGCACCACCCCCCTCCTGCACCGCCTGTCCCGGACCGGGCGCCCGCCGGGCTAGGGTGCGGGGCATGGAGATTTCGGGCAGGGTCGCGGTCGTCACCGGGGCGGGCGCGGGGATCGGCGCGGCGCTCACGCAGCGGCTGGTCGCGGGCGGCGCGCGGGTGGTCGCCGTGGATCTGGACGAGGCGGCGGTGCGCGCGGTGGCGGAGCGGGCGGGCGCGGTCGCGGTGCCGGGCGACGTCGCCGACGAGGCCGTGATCCGGGCGGCGATCGAGGCCGCGGAGCGCGAGTTCGGCCCGGTCGAGCTGTACTTCGCCAATGCCGGGATCGGCGGCGGTGGCGGGCTGGACGCCACCGAGCGGCAGTGGGCGGCCGCGCTCGACGTCAATGTGCTCGCGCACGTGCGCGCGGCGAAGCTGCTGGTCCCGGGCTGGGTAGAGCGCGGGTCCGGGTACTTCGTGACCACCGCATCGGCTGCGGGGCTGCTCACCCAGCTCGGCTCGGCGCCGTACGCCGTCACCAAGCACGCGGCGGTCGGCTTCGCGGAGTGGCTCTCGGTGACCTACGGGGATCAGGGCATCAAGGTCAGCTGCGTCTGCCCGATGGGCGTCGACACCCAGCTGCTGCACACCGGCATGGTGCCGGAGGGCGCCGAGGCGGACGGGCAGCTGGCGATCAAGGCGGTGACGACGGCGGGCGCGGTGCTCTCCCCCGAGCAGGTCGCCGACGACGTGCTCGCGGGCGTCGCGGCCGAGCGGTTCCTGATCCTGCCGCACCCCGAGGTGCTGGAGATGTACCGGCACAAGGGCGCCGACTACGACCGCTGGATCGGCGGCATGCGCCGCTACCAGGCCGCGCTACGCGGGTAGCTCCTCCGCCACGATGGTCTGCGCCGCGGCCCGGATGACCTCCGGGATCGGCACCGGCCGCCGGGTCTCCCCGTCCACGTACACGTGCGTGAAGCTGCCGGTGGCGGCGAGCTCCGGCTCGGCCTCGGTCTCCCGGAAGATGGCGAGGTCGTAGGTGATGCTGGAGTTGCCGAGCCGGGCGACCCTGATCCCCACCCGCAGCATGTCCGGGAAGCTCACCGACCCGTGGAACCGGCACGAGGTCTGCGCCACGACGCCGAGCGCGGGCAGCGCCCTGATGTCGGTGCCGGTGGCCGCCATGAGCCAGGCGTTCACCGCGGTGTCGAAGTACGCGTAGTACGTCACGTTGTTCACGTGGCCGTAGTGGTCGTTGTCCGCCCACCGGGTCGGCATCGGCCAGAGCACGGGATACTGCTGGGTCACCCGGCCGACGATAGCTCAGCGGGGGCCGCGCCCTGCCGGTGGTCGCGCGGGCTGACGCCGAAGTGCCGCTTGAACGCGGCGCTCAGCGCGAAGGCGCTGCCGTACCCGACCTGCCTGGCGATCGCCTCGACGGTGGCGTCGCTCTCCTGCAGCAGGTCGGCGGCGAGCGCCAGCCGCCACTCGGTGAGGAAGGCCATCGGGGGCTCGCCGACCAGCTCGGTGAAGCGGCGGGCCAGCGCCGCGCGCGAAACGCCGACCGCCTCGGCCAGGGCCGCGACCGTCCAGCCGTGCGCGGGGTTGTGCTGCAGCAGCCGCAGCGCCTTGCCGATCTGCGGGTCGCTGTAGGCGTGGTACCAGGCGGGGGCCTCGGCCCTCGCGAACCAGGCGCGCAGGCCCGCGATGAGGACCAGGTCGAGCACGCGGTCCAGCACCGGCCCCTGGGCCGGGCGGTCCTCGGTGACCTCGTCGACCAGCAGCGCGAGCAGCCTGGTGTCCACCTCGCCGGGGTCGAGCACGATGGCGGGCGGAAGCGCGCGCAGCAGCCTGCGACTGGCGGCGCCGACCGATTCGTAGGTGCCGGTGACCATGGCGGTGGCGCCGTTCGGGTCGGTGCCCCACTGCCGGACGCCGAGGCTCAATGTCTCGCAGAGGATCTCGCCCTGCGGGGTCTTGGTGACCTGGCCGGGGTGGATGACGATCTGTGGCGGGGTGGCCGGGTCGTCGGCGACGGTGTAGGGGTCGGGGCCGCGCACGATCGCGACGTCACCGGCGCCGAGCCTGCGCCGCTCCCCGTCGTCGGTGAGGAACCAGGCGTGCCCGCGCACCATCGCGACCACGGTGAGCGGCGCCTCGTCCTGGATGCGCAGCGACCACGGCGGGTCGAGTACCGAGCACATGAGGAAGGCGCCGCGGGCGCGGGGACCCTCGAGCAGGCTGGCCAGTGCGTCCACCCCTCGAGGGTAGACCGCGCGGTCGAGCTGCCGGACGGGGTTTTTCGGCCGCGCCCGGCTTTCGGTACCGTCGATACGGTGCTCACGACGACACCGGCGCCTCCGGTGCGCGCCGCGCGGGCCGCGGTGTTCACGGTCTTCGCGCTCAACGGTTTCCTGCTCTCGCTCTGGGTGGTGCACATCCCGGCGATCACCGATCGCACCGGCGTCGACCCCGCCCAGCTCGGCACCTTCATCTTCCTGCTCGCCGGGGCGGGCATCGTCGGCATGCGGATCACCGGCCCGCTGGCCGACCGGTTCGGCAGCCGGGCGCTGGTCGCCGCGGCGGCGGTGTTGATCTCGCTCGGCGTGCTCGGCCCCGGTTTCGCCACCGGCCCGCTCACCCTCGCGCTCGGGCTGGCCTTCTTCGGCTTCGGCAACGGCGCGCTCGACGTCTCGATGAACACCCAGGCGGTGCATGTCGAGCGGGCCTACGGCCGCCCGATCATGTCCGCGTTCCACGCGCTCTTCTCCGCCGGCGGCTTCCTCGGCTCGCTGGTCGGCGCCGCGACCCAGCGCGCGGGCCTCGACCCGCGGCTCACCTTCGCGCTCGCCGCCTGCACCGGCCTGGCGCTCACCGCCGCGCTGGTCCCGCGGCTGCTGCGCGAACTGCCCGAGCCGGAGCCCGCCGCGGCCACCGCGGTGCGCGCGGAACGCGGCGCGCGCAGGCTGCGGGTCTTCGCGCTGGCAGGCATCGCCTTCGTGCTGCTGCTCACCGAGGGCGCGGCCGCCGACTGGAGCGCGCTGCAGGTCCGCGACCACCTCGGCACCACCGAGTCCACCGCGGCCTTCGCCTTCGCCGCCTTCTCCGCCACCATGACCGCGGGCAGGCTGGTGGCGGACCGGGTGAGCGGCCGCTTCGGCCCGGTCTTCGTGGTGCGCTGGGGGTGCTTCGCCGCTGGGCTGGGGCTGGCGCTGGTGGTCTTCTCCGGCTGGCTGCCCCTGACCCTGCTGGGCTGGGCGCTCTGCGGGATCGGGCTCTCCGGCGGGGTGCCGCAGATCTTCACCGCCGCGGGCAACCTCGGCTCCGGCGCGTCGGCGGGCACCGACATGTCCCGGGTCTTCGCCATCGGCTACGTCGGGCTGCTGGCCGGGCCCGCGATCATCGGCTGGCTCACCGAGCTGGTCCCGCTCACCACCGCGCTGGCGGTGCCGCTGGTGCTGGTGCTGGTCTGCTCCTGCTTCGCGGGGGTGGTCGCCCCCGGAACGCGGAACGCCCCCGCTCGGAGCTGAGCGGGGGCGTCCGGCGTGGCTGCGCTACAGCGCCTTGAGCTCCTCGGTGACCGCACCGACGGACTTCTTGGCGTCGCCGAACAGCATGGAGGTGTGGTCGGCGTAGAACAGCGGGTTGTCGATGCCCGCGAAGCCGGAGTTCATCGAGCGCTTGAGCACGATGACGCTCTTGGCCTGGTCGACATTGAGGACCGGCATGCCGTAGATCGGGCTGGCGGCGTCCTCGCGGGCGGCCGGGTTGGTGACGTCGTTCGCGCCGATCACCAGGGCGACGTCGGTGCGGTTGAACTCGCCGTTGACGTCGTCCATCTCCTTCATGGCGTCGTAGGAGACCTCGGCCTCGGCCAGCAGCACGTTCATGTGCCCCGGCATGCGGCCCGCGACCGGGTGGATGGCGTACTTGACCTCGACGCCCTTGGCCTCGAGCAGCGCCGCCATCTCCTTGACCGCGTGCTGCGCCTGCGCGACCGCCATGCCGTAGCCGGGGACCACGATGACCTGGTTGGCGTAGGCCATCTGGATCGCGGCGTCCGCGGCGCTGGTGGCCTTGGCCGACTTCTGCTCACCGCCGCCGCCCGCGCCCGGCGCCGTCCCGCCGCCGCCGAAGCCGCCCGCGACGATCGCCGGGATGGAGCGGTTCATGGCCTTGGCCATGAGGTTGGTCAGGATGGTGCCGGAGGCGCCGACGATCATGCCCGCCACGATCATGGCGGTGTTGTTCAGCGCCAGCCCGGCCGCCGCGGCGGAGAGCCCGGTCAGCGCGTTGAGCAGCGAGATCACGACCGGCATGTCGGCGCCGCCGATCGGCAGCACCACCATGAGCCCGAGGATGCCCGCCGCGACCAGCAGCAGCACCATCCACCACCACGCGGCGCCGCCGTCGCTCGCGCCGAGCCCGATCACCACCGCGGCCACGACCGAGGCGATGAGCAGCAGCAGGTTCAGCGGCTGCTGCAGCTTCCCGACGCCGATCGGCTTGCCGGGCAGGATCTCCTGCAGCTTGCCGAAGGCGATGAGCGAGCCCCAGAACGAGATCGAGCCGATGATCGCCGCGAAGAGCGAGCCCACGATGATGTGGACGGTCGGCTCCTCGCCGTGCTTGAAGTTCGAGAAGCCGGTGGTGTCGAGGAACTCGGCCCACGCGATGAGCGCGACCGTGCCGCCGCCGACGCCGTTGAAGGCCGCCACCAGCTGCGGCATCGCCGTCATCTTGGTGTACTTCGCGGGCGGGACGCCGAGCACGACGCCGACCACCAGGCCGGCGACGATGAGGATCCAGTTGCTGGTGTCGCGCACCGCGATGAGCGTCGCGACCACCGCGAGCCCCATGCCGACCGCGGCGATCCAGTTGCCGCGCACCGCCGTCTTCGGGCCGGTCAGCCCCATCAGGCCGTAGATGAAGAGCGAGAAGGAGATGATGTAGAGGATATTGACCAGATTGTCCATGGGACTCACTCACCAGCCTTCGGGGCGGCCTTCTTGCCCTTGAACATGCCAAGCATGCGGTCGGTCACCACGAAGCCGCCGATGACGTTCAGCGTGCCGAAGACCACGGCGACGAACAGGATGATCTGGATGCCGATCGAGGGGTCCTCCACCTTGCCCAGCGTCACCAGCGCGCCGAGCACCACGATGCCGTGGATGGCGTTGGTGCCCGACATGAGCGGGGTGTGCAGGGTATTGGGGACCTTGGAGATCACGGCGAAACCGACGAACCCGGAGAGCACCAGGATCGCGATGTTCGCGAGCAGTTCGGTGTACATCAGACCGCCTCACGGGTGACGCAGGAATCGGCCAGGACCTGATCGTCGAAGTCGGGCGCGAGTTTCCCGTCCACCAGCATCAGGTCGAGCAGCGCGAAGATGTTCTTGGAGTACAGCTCGCTGGCGTGCTCCGGCATGGTGGCGGGCAGGTTCAGCGGCGAGGCGATGGTGACGTCGTGCTTGACGACGGTCTCGCCCGGCTCGGTCAGCTCGCAGTTGCCGCCGGTCTCGCCCGCCAGGTCGATGATCACGCTGCCCGGCTTCATGCCCTCCACCGCGGCGGCGGTCACCAGCCGCGGCGCCGGGCGGCCGGGCACCAGCGCGGTGGTGATCACCACGTCGAAGCCCTTGATGGCATCCTCCAGCGCCTGCTGCTGCTTCGCCTTCTCCTCGTCGGTGAGCTCGCGGGCGTACCCGCCCTCACCGGCGGCGTCGATCCCGAGGTCGAGCCACTGCGCGCCCACCGAGCGGACCTGGTCGGCCACCTCGGGCCGCACGTCGTAGCCCGTGGTCCGGCCGCCGAGCCGCTTCGCCGTCGCCAGCGCCTGCAGCCCGGCCACGCCGACGCCGAGGACCAGCACGGTCGCCGGCTTCACGGTGCCCGCGGCGGTGGTCAGCATGGGGAAGAAGCGGGTCGACTCCGAGGCGGCCAGCAGCACGGCCTTGTACCCGGCGACATTGGCCTGCGAGGACAGGGCGTCCATGACCTGCGCGCGCGAGATGCGCGGGATCGCCTCCACCGCGAAGGCCTGCACCCCCGCGGTCTTCAGCGCGCCGATCTGGTTCTCGGCATTGCGCGGGGCGAGGAACCCGATCAGCGTCTGCCCGCCGGTCAGCCTGCCGACCTCGGCGTCGGTGGGCGGGGCCACCTTCACCACCACCTCGGCGGACCAGGGGTCGCCGATGGTCGCGCCCGCCGCCTCGTAGGCGGCGTCGGGAATCAGCGCGCCCGCTCCGGCGCCCGCCTCCACCACGACATCGACGCCCTTGGCGAGCAGACTCGGGACGATCTTGGGCACCAGGGCCACCCGCCGCTCGCCCGTGCCGGACTCGCGTACGACCCCGACACGCGCGCCGCGCGGCGATGGGTCGCCTGCGCTCTGCGTTGTCTCCACTTGTCAGTTTCCTTCTCGTGCTGGCAGCGATCCCTAAGTTACTGGCGAGTAAGCTAGGTCGAATCCTCGCAACTGTATCCGGACCGCGGTGAGCGTAGCTGAGATGCCGATCACGTGGCGAAGTTCGCAACTGTTGTTTCGCCGGTTTCGCAAATTTGCATTTCCGCAGCGTCTTCCCGGTGTCCCCGCCTTCGCCGGATTCGCCGATCCCCACCGCCGACCGTCGCCGCAGGTGAAACCGGACGGGAAAGGGCAGCCGGGCGTCCAGTACCCGCGCGGTCCGCGAACACCGCCGCGACACGGGGTCGCGACACGAGTGACGCGTGTCATAGCGGGTTTTCCGCGCGGGTGTCCCCCGCGGCTCGTACGCCGTAAGGTCGCTGGGTGTGACCGACTGCGTCTTCTGCGCCATCGTGGCCGGAACCGCCCCCGCGACCATCGTCCACGACGACGCGGACGTGCTGGCGTTCCTGGACATCCGCCCGATCGCCCGCGGGCACACCCTGGTGATCCCCAAGCGGCATGCCACCGAGCTCGACGAGCTGGACCCCGAGCTCGGCGCCGCCGTCTTCCGGGTCGGGCACCGGCTGGCCCGCGCCGCGCGCCGCGGCGGGCTGGCCGCGGACGGCGCGAACCTGGTGCTGAACGACGGGAAGGCCGCCTTCCAGACCGTCGGGCACGTGCACCTGCACGTGGTCCCGCGCCGCTCCGGCGACAAGGCCAGGTTCGCCGCCGGGCTGCTGCTGCGCCGCCCGCACGACGCCGAATCCACCGCCGCCGCCATCCGCGCGGGGCTGGACGCGCTGGACCCCGCGGGCGAGGACCGATGAACGCCCCCGACCGAAAGGACGCCGACCGGTGAGCGAACCCGAGCAGGCCGAGCTGATCGAGCTGCTGACCGAGCAGTGGCGGGCGCTCACCCGCCTCGTCGCCGACCTGGACGAGCCGAGCTGGCGCACCCCGACGGCGCTGCCCGGCTGGACCGTCTTCGACGTGCTCGCGCACGTGGTCGGCACCGAGTCCTGGCTGCTCGGCGAGCGCCCGCCGCCCGCGGACCCGCTGCGCCCCAAGGTCGACGTGCGCGAGCTGCCGCACGTGCGCAACGAGACCGCGGTGCTGAACGAGATCTGGGTGGACCGGCTGCGCCCGCTGCCGCCCGCCCGGCTGCTCGAGCTCTTCACCGCGGTCACCGAGCGCCGCGCCGCCGCGCTGCGCGAGCTGGACGCCGCGGCGTGGGCCGCCAAGACGCCGTCGCCGATCGGCGAGGTGAGCTACGGCCGCTTCATGCGGGTCCGGCTCTTCGACTGCTGGATGCACGAGATCGACATCGCCGACGCGCTCGGCGTCACCGTCGCCGAGGGCGGGCGCCGCGGCGAGGTGGCCTTCGACGAGTTCCTCGGCTCCATCCCCCGGGTCCTGGTCAAGCGCGGGCAGGCGCCGGACGGCGCGCGGATCGAGCTGGAGCTGAGCGGCGCGCTGGCCCGCACGCTGCGGGTGGCGGTGCAGGGCAGGGCCGGGTTCGTCGACGCACTGGACGGCCCGCCGGACGCCGCGATCGCGTTGGACTCCGGGCTCTTCACCCGGCTCGGCGGCGGCCGCACCACGGCCGCCGAGCACGCGGGCGAGATCGCGCTGACCGGCGACACCGAACTCGGCGAGCGGCTCGTGCGGCACCTGGCCTTCACCATCTGATGCGGCTCTTCCTGGCGAGCTACCGCTTCGGCGCGCACGCCGACCGGCTGCTCGCGCTGGTCGGCACCCCGGGGCGGGTGGGGCTGGTCCCGAACGCCTGCGATGCCTGGCCCGCCGCCTGGCGGTCCGCGGTGACCAGCGACGAGGTGCCGCTGCGGCGCCTCGGCTTCAGCCCCGAGGTGGTCGACCTGCGCGACTACGCGGGCGCGCCGGAGCGGCTGCGCGCCACCCTCGCCGGGTTCCCGCTGCTCTGGGTGCGCGGCGGCAACACCTTCGTGCTGCGCGCCCAGTTCGCCCGCAGCGGCGCGGACGCCGTGCTGCCCGCGCTGCTCGCCGAGGACGCCCTGGTCTACGCGGGGTACAGCGCGGGCGCCTGCCTGCTGAGCCCGGACCTGCACGGCATCGAGGAGGCCGACGACCCGGCCGAGGTGCGCCCCGCCACCGGGGTCGAGCCGCGCTGGGACGGCCTCGGCCTGATCGACCGCGCCATCGTGCCGCACATCGACTCCCCGACCGACCCGGACGGCGTCTGCACCCGGCTCGCCGCCCGCTTCCGCGCCGAAGGGAAGGCGCACTGGGCGCTCACCGACGACGACGCGGTGATCGTCGACGGCGGCACGCCGGAGCTGTTGACCTGAGCGGTGCTGCCGGTGGCAGCGTCCCGGCAGAGAGCGGGCCCGCAGCGCTCACCGCCTGCGGAAGACCACCCAGCGCATGGCGCTGTACATGTAGACCGCCTCGCAGCCGCCCGCCAGGATCCGGGCCAGGTGGTAGTCGACGCCGAGCGCGGCCAGCCCGCCGCCGACACCGAGGATGAAGGCCACGTAGTTGATCACCACGACCACCGTGTACACCGCCGCCTGTCCGGCCACCGGTGCGTGCGAATGGAAGTTGAAGGTCCGGTTCAGCACGAAGGCCAGCCCGAAGGCGCAGGCGTAGGCGGCGCTCACCGCGAACCAGATCGGCAGCCCGAGCCCGCCGTACATGATCGTCAACAGCAGCAGGTCGACCCCGAAGGTGAAGCTGTTGATCAGCGCGAAGCCGAGGAAGGTCGGTGGGATCAGTCGGTCGAGGCCGAGCGGGAGCCGCGCGACCACCCGCTCGCACCAGCGCCCGAACCGGTCCGCGATGCCGTCCAGGGTGACATCGGGTGCCGTGTCTGCTTCGTCGCGGAGGTCCGCCGGTTCGCCCACGCCCGCAGGATGCCACCGGCAGGTGTCGGCCGGGTGAGCGGCGGGCGAACCGGGGCGTCAGCCGATCCGGCTGGCGCGGCTCCCGCCCGCCGGGCGCAGCGCGGCCAGCCTGCGCCGGGTGAGGTCGTCGGCGTGCTCCAGCAGCAGCTCGACCAGCAGCCGCGGATCGCTGCGCCAGCGCGCCCCGATGCCGGCCAGCGTCGGCTTGTCGAAGAGCCCCGAGCCCGCCAGCGCGGCCAGCCAGTCGTCGATCTCGCCCGCCTCGATGCGGCGCACGGTCTCGTCGTCCAGCCCCGCGTCGGCCACCTCGGGGCCGATCACCGCCGTCACGAGTTCGCGGTAGTCCGGTGTTGCGGTCATGCTGACATCCCTCCTGCGCCGACCCTCGCGGGTGCACGCCCCGAACTCCGCGACCCCTGTCGGTCGATTTTGGCCCCGCACCGGGCGTACCACCAACCCGGTGCCGGTGAAATCCATGTTTCCGACGGCTAGCGTGGCGCGTGTGCAGCTACAGGACTTGATCGCCGCGCTCCCCGCGGGTGCCGTCGGCACCGACCCGGACGTGCTGGCGGGTTACCGCCACGACTGGGCGAAGGATCCGGACGCGGGCACGCCGCTCGCCGTCGTCCGCGCCACCGGCACCGCGGATGTCGCGGCCACGCTGCGCTGGGCGAGCGCGCACGGCGTCCCGGTGGTCCCGCGCGGCGCCGGGTCCGGGCTCTCCGGCGGCGCGACCGCGGTGGACGGCGGCATCGTGCTCTGCACCGAGCGCATGCGCGCGATCACCGTCGACCCGGTGACGCGCACCGCCGTCGTGCAACCCGGGCTACTGAACGCCGAGGTCAAACGGGCCGTCGCCGAGCACGGGCTGTGGTACCCGCCGGACCCGTCGTCCTTCGAGATCTGCTCGATCGGCGGCAACGCGGCCACCAACGCGGGCGGGCTGTGCTGCGTGAAGTACGGCGTTACCAGCGACTACGTCCTCGGCATGGAGGTGGTGCTCGCCGACGGCACCCCGGTGCGGCTGGGCGGGCCGCGGCTCAAGGACTCCGCCGGGCTCTCGCTGACCAAGCTCTTCGTCGGCAGCGAGGGAACGCTCGGCGTGATCACCGAGCTCACCCTGCGGCTGCTACCGGCGCAGCCGCCCGCGAGCACGGTGGTCGCGAGCTTCGCCGACTTGGAGGCCGCCACCGCCGCCATCCTCGCCATCACCGCCGCGCTGCGCCCGGCCATGCTGGAGTTCATGGACGCGGTCGCGGTGAACGCCGTCGAGGACGAGCTGCGCATGGGGCTGGACCGCTCGGCCGCCGCGCTGCTGGTCGCCCGCTCCGACGCGCCGGGCGACTTCGCCGCGCACGAGGCCGGGCTCATGGTCGCCGCCTGCGAGCAGGCGGGCGCCACCGAGGTCTTCAGCACCACCGACCCCGACGAGGGCGAGGCCTTCACCGCCGCCCGCCGGTTCGCCATCCCGGCGGTGGAGCGGCTCGGGCCGCTGCTGCTGGAGGACGTCGGGGTGCCGCTGCCCCGGCTGGCCGACCTGGTCTCCGGCATCGCCGCGATCGCGGAGCGCAATGCGGTGACCGTCTCGGTGATCGCGCACGCCGGGGACGGCAATACGCACCCGCTCATCGTGCACGACCCGGCCGACGCCGAGCAGACCGCGCGGGCGCACCGCGCCTTCGGCGAGATCATGGACCTGGCCATCGCGCTCGGCGGCACCATCACCGGCGAGCACGGCGTCGGCCGGTTGAAGAAGGCCTGGCTCCCCGACCAGATCGGCCCCGATGTCATGGCGCTCACCAGGCGGGTCAAGGACGCGCTCGACCCGGCGGGCATCCTCAACCCCGGCGCCATCCTGTGAGGTCAGGAACATCGGGCCGCGCGGCCGGGTTCTACGGACCATGAACACCAGGCTGGAACACAATGCCGAGGACACCCGGTTCGAGATCTACGTCGACGAGGTGCTGGCCGGGTACGCCGACTACGCCGAGCGCGGCACCGTCCGGGATTTCAACCACACCGTGACGTTCCCCGAGTTCCGCCGCCGCGGGGTCGCCGCCCAGGTCGTGGAGTTCGCGCTGCGCGATTCCCGCGAGCACGGCTTCACCGTCCTGCCCACCTGCTGGTACGTCGACCAGTTCATCGCCGCGCACGGCGAGTACCGCGACCTCGTCGCCCCCTAGTTCGTCCGCCGCCAGCACAGGAACTGGTGGTCGGTGGTGCACCCCATCGCCGCCACCACGGCCTCGTTGTCGAAGCCGGGCAGCGCCTGCAGCCGGTGCAGCAGCGACTTCCCGCCCGCCGACTGCGGCACCGCGCAGCCGTTGCCCTTCGCGCCGATCAGCACGAAGAACACATCGTCCGCGAAGGGCCCGTCGGTGCTGGTGATGATGCGGACCTCCGCGAGATCTGCCCAGCTCACTTCCTCGACCCGCCCGCCGGGAAGGGTGCGCCGGACATATCTGTCGGTTATTTCCACCCCACTCATGCTGAAATCGTCCTCCTGTGCGCGGTCGCCCGTCACCCCTGAGTTCGGACAGGGCCGCGCGCACGCGTGAACCCCGATACCCGAACGGTACCGGGGATCAGCGCGGCAGGGGGTGGATCAGCGCAGCAGGGCGCGCGACATGACGACGCGCTGGATCTGGTTGGTGCCCTCGTAGATCTGGGTGATCTTGGCATCGCGCATCATCCGCTCCACCGGGAAGTCGGTGGTGTAGCCCGCGCCGCCGAAGAGCTGGACCGCGTTGGTGGTGACCTCCATGGCCACGTCCGAGGCGAAGCACTTGGCGGCGGCGGAGATGAAGCCCAGGTTGGGCTCGCCGCGCTCGGCGCGGGCCGCGGAGGTGTAGACCATGAGCCGGGCGGCCTCGATCTTCATCGCCATGTCGGCCAGCATGAACTGGGTGTTCTGGAAGTCGGCGATCCTGGTGCCGAACTGCTTGCGGTCCTTGGTGTAGGCGATCGCGGCGTCCAGCGCGCCCTGGGCCAGCCCGACGGCCTGCGCGCCGATGGTCGGACGGGTGTGGTCGAGGGTCTGCAGCGCGGTCTTGAAGCCGGTGCCCGGCTCGCCGACGATCCGGTCGCCGGGGATGCGGCAGTTCTCGAAGTACAGCTCGGCGGTGGGCGAGCCCTTGATGCCGAGCTTGTGCTCCAGCGGGCCCACCACGAAGCCCTCGTCGTCTTTGTGCACCAGGAACGCCGAAATGCCGTTGGCGCCCTTCTCGGCGTCGGTCACCGCCATGACGGTGTACCAGGAGGACTTGCCGCCGTTGGTGATCCAACACTTGGAGCCGTTCAGCACCCAGTCGTCGCCGTCCCGCTTGGCGCGGGTGCGCATGGCGGCCGCGTCCGACCCCGCCTCGCGCTCGGAGAGCGCGTAGGAGGCCATCTCACCGTTCACGATGTCCGGCAGCACCTGCTGCTTGAGCTCGTCCGAGCCGTTCAGGATGAGGCCCATGGTGCCGAGCTTGTTCACCGCGGGGATCAGCGAGGAGGAGCCGCAGACCCGGGCCACCTCCTCGATCACGATGCAGGTGGCGACCGAGTCGGCGCCCTGGCCGCCGAACTGCTCCGGTACGTGCACCGCGTTGAAGCCGGAGGCGTTCAGCGCGGTCAGCGCCTCCTCCGGGAAGCGCGCCTTCTCGTCCACGTCCTTGGCGTGCGGGGTGATCTCCTTCTCCGAGAGCGCGCGGATCGCCGCGCGCAGCTCGTCGTGGAAGTCCTCCAGCTTGAACAGGTCGAAATCGGGGTTACCCGCCATGACGGCTCCACTTCTCGTTGTCGGTGCCTACTGGCACTGCGTGCCACCCCCACGGTCACTATAGAGCGTTTTTTCCACTGGTCGCCACGAGATTTGGCACTCAGTGCCAGTTGCGGACAATGGTGACCAGGGTCACAGACTACCGAGTTGCCTGGTTACCAGGTCGGCCACCCGACGCGGCGGCATCCCGCGCGGGAAGACCGCGACCACCATTTCCTCGCCGGGGGCGCCGCGCGGGATCGCGGCCAGCTCCTGGCGCAGGTCGGCGGCGCCCGCGTCGGACTCGCCGCGCACCATCCGGCGCAGCAGGTAGTTGTGCGTCGCGGTGACGGCGGCGGTGAACTGCACCCGGCTCAGATCCGGCACCTCGGGCAGCCGCTCGCGCAGGAAGTCGGTGAAGAGCCGCTCGTAGCGAAACACCGTGACGATCTCGCGCTCGCGCAGCGCGGGCACCTCCCGCACCACCCGGTACCGCCGCGCCGCGATCTCCCGCCACTGGGTGAACCGCTCGAACACCTGCACCACCGCGGTGCAGACCGCCTCCCACGGATCGCCGTCCGAGCCGGCCAGGAAGGCCGCCGCCTGCGCCAGCTGCGATTCGTGATCGGCGAAGATCACGTCCTCCTTGGACCGGAACTGCCGGAAGAAGGTCCGCCGCGAGATCCCCGCCGCCTCGGCGATCTCGTCGACGGTCGTCGCCTCGTACCCCTTCTCGGCGAACAGCAGCAGCGCCTGCTCCACCACCGCAAGCCGGAACCGAGCCGTATCGGCGCCTGCACGGAGTCGCGCGGATTCGTCGATGGTCACGGCCCCGAGCGTATCGAGAAGCTCAGCCGAGCAGCTTGGCGCGGAGCGCTTCGTCCTTGCCGAGCACGAGTTGCTCGAGATTCGCCTGGAACGTCTCCATGCGGGTGCGCAGCGCGGAGTCGGCGGTGCCGAGGATGCGGGCGGCGAGCAGCCCCGCGTTGCGGGCGCCGCCGATGGAGACGGTGGCGACCGGGACGCCCGCGGGCATCTGCACGATGGAGAGCAGCGAGTCCATGCCGTCCAGGTACTTCAGCGGCACCGGGACGCCGATCACCGGGAGCGGGGTGGCGGAGGCGACCATGCCGGGGAGGTGGGCGGCGCCGCCCGCACCGGCGATGATCACCTTGATACCGCGGGAAGCGGCGGACTTCGCGTAGTCGAGCATGCGCTGCGGGGTGCGGTGCGCGGAGACCACGCCCACCTCGAAGCGGATGCCGAACTCGGCGAGCGCCTCGGCCGCGGCCTCCATCGTCGGCCAGTCCGAGTCGCTGCCCATGATCAGGCCGACCTGCGGTTCACTCATGCGGATCCCATCCGTCGGTCCATTCGGCGTGCGACATCCAGTGCGCCGCCCGCTCCGCCTGCTCGCGCACCGCGGCGACGTCGTCGCCGAGGATGTTCACGTGGCCGATCTTGCGATCCGGCCGCTCGCCCTTGCCGTAGAGGTGCACCTTCGCCTCCGGCAGCCGGGCGAAGAGGTGGTGCAGCCGCTCGTCCATCGCCATGGCGGGCGGTTCGGGGGCACCGAGGATGTTCGCCATCACGGTGACCGGCGCCAGCGGGGTGGTGTCGCCGAGCGGGTAGTCCAGCACGGCGCGCAGGTGCTGCTCGAACTGGCCGGTGCGGGCGCCGTCCATGCCCCAGTGCCCGCTGTTGTGCGGGCGCATGGCGAGCTCGTTCACCAGCAGTTCGCCGTCGGCGGTCTCGAAGAGCTCGACCGCCATCACGCCGACGACGCCGAGTTCGGCGGCCAGGTTCAGCGCCAGCGTCTCGGCCCTGGCCGAGAGCTCCTCGGAGAGCCCCGGCGCGGGCGCCAGCACCACCGCGCACTGCCCGTTGCGCTGCACCGTCTCGACCACCGGCCAGGTGGCGGCCTGCCCGAACGGCGAGCGCGCCACCATGGCGGAGAGCTCGCGCACCCACGCCACCCTCGCCTCGGCCAGCAGCGGCACCCCGCGGGCGCGCTGCTCGCCGACGATCGCGCGGGCCTCGGCCGCGTCCGCGGGCATCCAGACCCCGCGGCCGTCGTACCCGCCGCGGATCGCCTTGAGCACCACCGGCCAGCCGTGCTCGGCGCCGAACCGCTCGGCGTCCTCGGCCGTCCGCACCGCGGTGAAGGCGGGCACCGGCAGCCCCAGCTCGCTCAGCCGGGTGCGCATGGCCAGCTTGTCCTGGGCGTACCGCAGCGCCTGCGGCGGCGGCTGCACATTGACGCCCTCGGCGACCAGCGCCTCCAGGTGCTCGGTCGGCACGTGCTCGTGGTCGAAGGTCAGCGCGTGCGACCCGACGGCGGCCTTGCGCAGCGCCACCGGGTCGGCATGGCTGCCGAAGACCACGTCCGGGCTGACCTGGGCGGCCGGGTCGTCCGGCCGCTCGGCCAGCACCCGCAGCCGCTGCCCGAGGGCGATGGCGGCCTGATGTGTCATGCGCGCGAGTTGCCCGCCACCGACCATGGTGACGGTCGGCATCGCCGCTGGATCGAAGGAACGTGCGCTCACGTCGGTCAATGTTGTCATGGCGCGCAAAATCGGCGCGCGCGGCCCGGCGGCGTTTCGCGCACCGGGGTCAGCGGCGGGACCCGCACATCGGGCCCGGGTCTACACTCGGGCCTTGTGTCAATCGTCGACGACGTGGTTCGCGCACTCCCGCCCACCGCACGGGAGCTTGCGCTCCGTAATCGTGAGCTGATCAAGTTCGCGATCGTCGGCGCCACCACCTTCGTGATCGACAGCGGCATCTTCTACCTGCTGAAGTGGACGGTGCTGGCGGACAAGCCGGTGACGGCCAAGATCATTTCCGGGGTGATCGCGGTGATCGCCTCCTACATTCTCAACCGGGAATGGTCGTTCAAGAACCGCGGCGGCCGGGAGAAACACCACGAGGCGCTGCTCTTCTTCGCGGTGAGCGGCGTCGGCGTCGTGCTCAGCAATATCCCGCTGTGGATTTCCAGCTACGTCTTCGATCTGCGGCAACCGGCCGTGAGTTTCGCCACCGAGAACATCGCCGATTTCGTGAGCGCGTTCCTGATCGGCAACCTGCTGCAGATGGCGTTCCGCTTCTGGGCCATGCGGCGCTGGGTCTTCCCGGACGAGATGGATGTGATCATCGAGGAGCTGGAGGAACTCATCGAGGTCGAGCAGCTCGGCACCGAGCCGCCGACCGTGCGCCCCTGACCTGCTCAGCGCGGCTCGGTGCCCACTCCGGCCGGCATGCGCTGCGGCGCCGACGCCCCGAGGAAGAGCGCGAACAGCGCCGGGCGGCGGCGCTGCAGCTCCAGCCTGCCGCCGTCGGCCTCCACCAGTGCCCGCGCCAGCGCCAGCCCGACCCCGGTCGAGCCCGCCCCGGAGAAGCCGCGGTCGAAGATGTGCGGCGCCAGCTCGTCGCTGACGCCGTCGCCCTGATCGGCCACCTCGACGCAGACCAGCGGCACCCTGGCCCGGCCGCCGTGCACCAGCCGCACCGAGACGGTGCAGGTGCCGCCGCCGTGGTGCAGCGCGTTGTCCAGCAGCACGGCGAGCGCCTCGCGCAGCCGGGAGCCGGTGATCGGGGCGCGCAGCTCTTCGTCGCCGAGCAGGGTGAGCAGCCGCCCCGCGTCCCGGAAGGGGTGTGCCCACTCGGCGATCACGCCGCGCAGCTCGGCCATGACCGGCACCGGGTCGCGGTCGGCGGCGTCGTCGTCCCTGGAGGCGCGGACCAGGTCGTCGATGGCGCCGGTGAGCCGGTCGACCTGGGCCATCGCCGCCTCGGCCTCCTGCACCACGTCCTGGTCGTCGTGCACCGAGAGTTCGTCCAGCCGCAGCCGGACGGCGGTGAGCCTGCTGCGCAGCTGGTGCGAGACATCGGCCACCAGCGCGTGCTCGCGCTGCAGCCTGCGCGCGATCTCCACGGTGGCGGCGTCCAGCACGTCGGAGACCCGGTCCAGCTCGGCGATGCCGTGCCGCCGGTTGTCCGGGCGGAAGTCGCCCTCGGCCAGCCGGGCGGCGCGCGCGGCGACGTCGCTGAGCGGGTCGGCCACCCGGCGCGCGGTGACCACCGCGACGGTCACCGCCGCGGTGAGCGAGGCCAGCACGGCCAGCGCCACCGCGCCGACCGCCTGTCGCTGCATGGAGTGCATCGGCCCGGACGGCACCTCCAGCCGCAGCGAGCCGCGCTCCCCCATGGAGAGCGACTCGACCAGCGGGTCGGGCACCAGCTCCACCCCGATGTCCATCGCCACGGCGCTGTCCAGCGGGGCCGGGTAGACGATGGTGAGCCTGCCGCCGTCCGGCACCAGCGTCGCCACCGCCCTGGTGTCCAGCTCGCCGAGGACGATCCCGGACTCCTGCTCCTGCGCGATGATCTCGTTCGCCATCCGGTCCAGCCGGTCGCGCAGGTCGTTGCGGGTGATGTCCTCCACCCAGAGCCAGGCGGTGTAGACCAGCGGGAGCCCGAGCACCACCGTGGTGAGCGTCAGCACGGTGAGCATCGAGCGCAGGATGCGGCGGCGCACGTCAGTCCGTGTTCAGCCGGAACCCGACACCGCGCACGGTGACGATCCGGCGCTCGGCCATCGGCCCCTCGTCGCCGATCTTCCGGCGCAGCCAGGACATGTGCATGTCGAGCGTCTTGGAGCCGCGCAGCTCGGCGTCGCCCCAGACCTCGCGCAGGATGGTCTCCCGCGGCACCACCTGCCCCGCCCGGTCGATCAGCACCTTGAGCAGCTCGTACTCCTTGTTGGCGAGCCCGACCTCGACGCCGTTCACCAGCACCCGGCGCGCGGCGGGCTCCAGCCGGATGCCGCCGACCTCGACGGTGTCGTCGCCGATGCCGCTGCGGCGCAGCAGCGCGCGCACCCTGGCCAGCAGCTCGGCCAGCCGGAACGGCTTGCCGACGTAGTCGTCGGCGCCCGCGTCCAGCCCGACCACGAAGTCCACCTCGTCGGTGCGCGCGGTGAGCATGAGCACGGCCAGGTCGGCGCCGCTGGCGCGCACCTGCCTGCACACCTCCAGCCCGTCCATGCCCGGCAGCCCGAGGTCGAGGATGAGCAGGTCGTGGCCGCCCTCGAGGGCGCGGCTGAGCACCGCGGGGCCGAAGCTCTCCACGGTCACCGTGTAACCCTCGCGGCCGAGCGCGCGCGAGAGCGGGGCCGCGATCGCCTCGTCGTCCTCACCCAGCAGTACCGCCGTCATGCGCCCAGATTACGGCCGAACTCAGTCGTCCCAGCGCTCGTGCCGGTGCTCCACCTCGAAGACCTGGTGGTAGAGGAGCGCGTGCACCCGCTGCACCGCGGGGATGTCGTCGTACTCCAGCGGCTCGTCCGAGGAGGAGCCGATGATCAGCGTCCCGGTGCCGAGCAGCCGGTCGAAGAGGCCGTGCCGGAACTGCACGCTGGAGATCCGGCTCATCGGGATGTCGATGCCGGAGTGCGTGAGCACGCCCTGCCGCACCAGCACCCGCCGGTCGGTGACGATGAAGTGCGTGGACTTCCAGCTGATCACCGGCCCGACCACGCGCCAGCCGAGCAGCACCAGCCACACCACGCCCACCGCGGCGAGCAGCCCGGTGCGGACCGCCTCGTCGGTGACGTTCCGGGAGACGACGCCGCCTGCGAACCCGGCGAGCGCGGTGCCGAGCACCAGGACGACGATCGGCCAGAACAGCATCTTCCAGTGCGGGTGGCGATGCAGCAGCAGGTGCTCGTCGGGGGCCAGCACGTCCTCCGGATAACCCATGGCCGCACCCTACCGCGCAGCGGGGACGACAACGGCCGCAGCGCGATTCGCCCGATCAGGGTGTGCCGACGGCGAACCGCGGGTCGGGCGCGTCGGTCATGGCGAGGACGCGGCGCAGCACCGCGGGGTCGCCGCAGCAGCGCGCGGAGCCGAGGTCGCCGGTGGTCAGCGCGGTGCGCAACTGCGCGTGGGTGAGCTCGACGGTGAGGTCGGCGGGGTCGTCGCGGCGGGTGGGGAAGTGCACGAGCACCGCGTTGCCGAGCTCCATCCGGTAGTGCTCGGCGAGGTCGGTCACGACCCAGTGGATGCTCAGCCGCTGCTCGCCCGCGCGCTCCGGCACCAACCGGACGGCGACGGTGTCGAAGAGCTGGGTGACGGTGCGCGCGTCGGTCGGGTGGGCGTTCATCAGCCGCGCGGACTGGTTGTGCAGGTAGGCGTACAGGTCGCGCTGCGCTCGCAGGTACCCGGCGATCCGCTCGCGGCCCCGGATCGGCCGGTGGTGCGCGGCGAAGAGCACCTCGCTCTCGCCGGCGAACAGCTCGATGGCCTCGGCGAGGTGGCGGGACCGGGTCCGCGGGTCGCGCACCCGCTCGCCGCGCCGGGTCAGGCAGAGCGCCCGGTGGCCGGGCAGGTGGACGTTCATCGCGGCGGGCGCCCCGGTGCCTGGCGTCAGCTGGAAGACGAACTCGACGCCGTCGTAGGTGGCCGCCTCGCCGGTGGCGCGGATCTCGGCGGTCGGCGCGAACAGCCCGGCGCGGCTGTGCTCCGGGGCCACGATCGGCACCCTGATGTCGGGGTCGACCACGCAGGCGTGGTCGGCGGGCGGGTGCGTGTGGATGACCGCGGTCACCGGGCGGGCGCCGCGGTGCCGCCGGTACAGCGCGAGCGCGGCGGCGGTCTCGGCGCCGGTGCGCGGGTCGAGCACGATCACCCCGGTGGCGCCCTCGATCAGCGTCATGGTGGAGATGTCGAAGCGGCGCACCTGGTAGATGCCGGAGATCACCTCGAACAGCCCGTGCCCGTCGGTGCCGACGAAATCACCGTCGGCATCGGCGAAGTCGGTCTCGACGTGTTCCGCTGTCGCCATCGGATCCCCTCTCGTCCGGCCGACCGGAAGGGGCGGCGCGCGGGCGGAGCGGCCGCGTGCGGTCCGGTGGTCCGGCTCGATCCTCGGCGGCGCGGCGGTGGCCCGGCTCATCCGAAGCGGGTGAGATCAGCTGTCGGGGCGCAGGTGCGTGACGTCGCCCGCGGAGACCGCCTCGGAGCCGACCAGCAGCCTGCCCGCGGCGTCGATGTCGGTGGCGATGCCGACCAGCGCGCGCCCGCCGGGGAGCTCGGCCCGCACCCTGGCGCCGATGGTGCCGCAGCGCTCGCGGTAGGCCGCGGCGAGTTCCTCGGTCGCCCAGCCCGCGTCCCGCCAGGCGGTGAAGCGGTCGGCGAAGGCGGCGAGCAGGGCCGCGGCCATGGTGCTGCGGTCGACGGTCGAGCCCTCCAGCACCAGCGAGGTGGCGTGCGGCACCGGCAGCTCGGCCGCGGTGAGCTCGGCGTTCAGCCCGACGCCGACCACCACCGCCGGGTCCGGCGCGGCGACCGCGACCTCGGCCAGGATGCCCGCCAGCTTGCGGCCGCCGACCAGCACGTCGTTCGGCCACTTGAGCTCCGCGGGCACCGCGGCGGCCGCGCGCACCGCGTCCACGACGGCGATGCCGGTGAGCAGCGGCAGCCAGCCGAGCACCTCGGGGTTCACCCCGCCCAGCCGGACCAGCATCGAGACCGAGATCTGGGTGCGCGGCGGGCTGCTCCACGCCCTGGCGTGCCTGCCGCGCCCGCTCTGCTGCAGCTCGGCGAGGAGCACCTGGCGATCGGCCTCCGGGTCGGCGACGGCCCGCGCGATCAGGTCGGCATTGGTGGAGCCGGTGGCCTCGACCACCTCCAGCCGAGTGAAGAAGGGCACGAGTTCGCGGCGCAGCCGCTCGGTGTCAAGGGGTGTCCGCTGCACAGCGGCAGGCTACTCGGCCGCACCCCGCGACCTGCGATTCCGGGGTCGGCAGACCCCTTGCGGCCCCTGTGCACAACGCCGGAAATCCGACGGCGACCAGGGCTTTTCTACCGATGAGTAGCGGAGGAGGTGTTACCCGGTACCACAGGCACTGGTTACACTCCGAACCCATGACGAGTGTCCAGCAGCAGCCCGCATCCGGATCGGCGGGCGAACCCGATATCCACACCACCGCCGGGAAGCTCGCTGACCTGCGCAACCGGCTGGACGAGGCGAAGCACCCGATGGGCGAGGCCGCCGTCGACAAGGTGCACGCCAAGGGCAAGATGACGGCCCGCGAGCGCATCCTCGCCCTGCTGGACGAGGGCTCCTTCGTCGAGCTGGACGCGCTGGCCAGGCACCGGAGCGTGAACTTCGGGCTGGACAAGAACCGCCCGCTCGGCGACGGCGTCGTCACCGGCTACGGCACCGTCGACGGCCGCGACGTCTGCATCTTCAGCCAGGATGTCACCGTCTTCGGCGGCAGCCTCGGCGAGGTGTACGGCGAGAAGATCGTCAAGGTCATGGATCTCGCGCTGAAGACCGGCCGCCCGCTGGTCGGCATCAACGAGGGCGCGGGCGCGCGCATCCAGGAGGGCGTCGTCTCGCTCGGCCTCTACGGCGAGATCTTCCACCGCAATATCCAGGCATCCGGCGTGATCCCGCAGATCTCGCTGATCATGGGCCCGGCCGCGGGCGGGCACGTCTACTCCCCCGCGCTCACCGACTTCGTGGTGATGGTCGACCAGACCAGCCAGATGTTCGTCACCGGCCCCGACGTCATCAAGACGGTCACCGGCGAGGACGTCACCATGGAGGATCTCGGCGGCGCGCACACGCACATGGTGAAGTCCGGCGTCGCGCACTACGTCGCCTCCGGCGAGCAGGACGCGCTCGACTACGTCAAGGACCTGCTCTCCTACCTGCCGAGCAACAACCGCGCCGAGGCCCCGCGCTTCCCCGCGACCGACCCGATCACCGGGGCCATCGAGGACTCGCTCACCGAGGAGGATCTCGAGCTCGACACGCTGATCCCGGACTCGCCGAACCAGCCGTACGACATGCACGAGGTCATCCGCCGGCTGCTCGACGACGACGAGTTCCTCGAGGTGCAGGCCGAGCGCGCGATGAACATCATCGTCGGCTTCGGCCGGATCGACGGCCGCAGCGTCGGCATCGTGGCCAACCAGCCCACCCAGTTCGCCGGCTGCCTCGATATCGACGCCTCGGAGAAGGCGGCCCGCTTCGTCCGCACCTGCGACGCCTTCAACGTCCCGATCATCACCCTGGTCGACGTTCCCGGCTTCCTGCCCGGCACCGGCCAGGAGTACAACGGCATCATCCGGCGCGGCGCCAAGCTGCTCTACGCCTACGGCGAGGCCACTGTGGGGAAGATCACGGTCATCACCCGCAAGGCCTACGGCGGCGCCTACGACGTCATGGGCTCCAAGCACCTTGGCGCCGACGTGAACCTGGCCTGGCCGACCGCGCAGATCGCCGTCATGGGCGCCTCCGGCGCCATCGGCTTCGTCTACCGGAAGAAGCTGCAGGACGCCGCCGCGGCGGGCGCCGACGTCGATGCGCTGCGGCTCGAGCTGCAGAACGAGTACGAGGACACGCTCGTGAACCCGTACGTGGCGGCCGAGCGCGGCTACGTCGACGCGGTCATCCCGCCCTCGCACACCCGCGGCCAGATCGTCTCCGCGCTGCGGCTGCTGGAGCGCAAGATGGTCACCCTGCCGCCGAAGAAGCACGGCAACATCCCGCTCTGATCGCGCGATAACCTTCGTAGGCCGCGCACACTGGTAACGATGTGCCCGCACACTGGTGGATGCGAAAGGCAGCTGCCTTCACATCCGCCGGTGCCGCAGGCGCTCGGGCGGGTATACCCCATGCGGGTGCGCCCACCCGAGGTAGAGAGAGGATCTGCACTGTGACGACCGTGGCAGAAGACGAGGTGTTGTCCGCCGTCGAACTGGACCTCACGGCCGATCCCGGCCCGGAGGAGGCCGAGGTGGCGAGCGCCGATCCCGCCGAGGCCGAGGCGAGCACCGCCCCGCTGATCCGGATCGAGCGGGGCAACCCCTCCGACGCGGAGATCGCCGCCCTGGTGTGCGTGTTCACCGCGGCGGCCGGTTCGGGCGCGCCCGCCGATCAGGGCCCGCTCGACCTGTGGGGCAGGCCCGCGCTGCTGCACCGCGGCACCGCGCCGTTCTCGCCGTACGCCTTCCCGGCGCTGGCGTTCGGCCGCGACTGACCGTGCCCGTTCTGGTCCTGGCCTCGGCATCGCCTGCCCGCCTTGCGGTGCTGAGGGCCGCCGGTATCGAGCCCGTTGTCCGGGTCTCCGATGTCGACGAGGACGCGGTGGCCGCCGCGCTGCCGCCGGATTCCGCGCCGCGCACCGTGGTCGAGGAGCTGGCGAAGGCCAAGGCGGAGGCCGTCGCCGCGGCGGGCGGGCTGCCCGCCGACTGCGTCGTCGTCGGCTGCGACTCCATGCTGCTGGTCGACGGCGAGCTGCAGGGCAAGCCCTACACCCCCGAGGTGGCCCGCGAGCGCTGGAAGGCGGTGGCCGGACGCAGCGCCGACCTGCTCACCGGCCACTGCGTGCTGCGGTTGGTCGACGGCGCGGTGACCGCGTCGGCGGTCGACTGCAGCACGACGACGGTGCACTTCGCCGACCCCGACCCGGCCGACCTGGAGGCCTACATCGCCACCGGCGAGCCGCTGCAGGTGGCCGGGGCCTTCACCCTGGACGGCCGCGGCGGCTGGTTCGTCGAGCGGCTGGAGGGCGACCCCTCCAGCGTCATCGGGATCGGGCTACCACTGCTTCGCCGACTCCTTCACGACGTCGGTCTCTCCATTGCGCAGCTGTGGGGGCACCCGGCCGTTTGACGGCGGGGCGATCAGCGGCTCGGCCGCCACCGGGTTGTCCACGATGGGCAGCGTCGGCACCTCACGCGGCTCCTCCGAGCGCGCGCTCGGCTCCGGGCGGCCGCGCACCAGCTCCAGCCGGGCCAGGCAGAGCTCCGGCTCCACGAACGGCCGCATCCGCACCTTCACCCGGTCGCGCGCGCCGCTGCGGTCCAGCACCTCCTGCAGCAGCCCGACGTGCACGCCGCAGACCACGTCCGAGTGCGTGCGCGCGAGCTCGCGCAGCGGGCAGGCGGTGAGCCGGATCTGCACCTGCTCCGCGGTGTCGGCGCCGGGGTCGCGCTCCGGCGCGAAGCCGAGCTCCGAGGAGAGCGTCATGGAGAGGTCCTTGGCGCCGTCCAGCGTCTCCACCCGCTCCTCGCCCGCGTCCAGCTTGGCGCCCCAGGCGCGCCCGGCGGCGATCCCGGCCTCGGTGCGGGCCCTGCGGTCGGGGCCGAGCTGATCGGCGAGCGCCTGCGCCAGATCCTGGTAGCCCACGGATCGCTGCACCGCCGAGTAGCCGATCCGCGGCCTGCCGCGGCCGCGCGGCGGCTGCTGCAGCTGCCGGACCAGCGACTCCCGGGTGAGCACATCCAGGTGGAAACGAACCGTGGTCACGTGCTGGCCGGTGATCCTGGCCAGCTCCTGAGCGTCGAGGGGCTCCTCCGCGCCACGTAGGATCGCGAGCAGTCGCCGCCGCGGCCAAGAATCGGACATAGCTCACCCCTCCTCCCGGGAGACTTTATCGGATGGGGGTGCGGCGAAATCACCATTCATCCGATCGTGATCTGAAACGAGTTCACCGGCCCACACGGGTTTCACCGCGCGCGACCACACCACCGTTACCACGTGTCGATCGAGTGTGGAGGAACAGATCGTGCCACTCGCCCCGGATCCGAATCCGGCGTTCGGTTCGTACGCACACCCCAACCGCTTGGTAACCACCGAGTGGCTGTCGGCAAACCTCGGGGCCGCCGGCCTGCGCATCGTCGAGGCGAACGAGGACTCCCAGCTCTACGACATCGGGCACATCCCGGGTGCGGTCAAGATCGATAGCCGGGCCGAGCTCGGCGCCGAGCTGAGCCGCGACTACCTCGACGGCGCCCGCTTCACCGAGCTCATGCGCGCCAAGGGCATCGCCAGGGACGACACCGTCGTGCTCTACGGCGACCGCGGCAACGCGCCGGCCGCGCACGCCGCCTGGATCTTCACCCTCTTCGGGCACCCCGACGTCCGGCTGCTCGACGGCGGCCGGGACGCCTGGATCTCCGAGGCGCGGGACACCACCTTCGACGCGCCGTTCATCCCGCCGGTCGGCTACCCGGCGGTGGAGCGCGACGACGGCACCGCCCGCGCCTTCCGCGAGGACGTGCTGCGCCACCTCGGCCACCCCCTGGTGGACGTGCGCACCCCCGCCGAGTACGCGGGCGAGGAGGCGCACGAGCCGGACGGCTCCCGGGAGGCCGCGCCGCGCGGCGGGCACATCCCCACCGCGGTGAACATCCCGTGGACCGCGGCGATCGGGCCCGCGGGCCGGTTCCGGTCGCGCGCCGAGCTGGACCGCGCCTACGCGGCGGTGGCGGACGCCGACGACGTGGTGGTCTACAGCCGGGTCGGCGAGCGCGCCGGGCACACCTGGTTCGTGCTCGCGCACCTGCTCGGCGTCCCGGCGGTGCGCACCTACGACGGCTCCTGGCTGGAGTGGGGCAGCGCGGTCGGGATGCCGGTGGCACGCGGTGCCGAGCCGGGCCGGGCTCCGCTCGCGGGCGCCCGCCGAAACCGCCGCTGACGCTTACCCTTCCAGCCACCGATCAGGCGCGATTCGGACACCGGCCCGGCACCCGCCGATGGCACTCCGAGCCCCATCGGCAGGCACCGACGGCGTGCCGCGGCGCGGCGAACCGGGAGATTGTGATCTGCGGCCTACTGCCCAGTAGGGCTGGCCGGGTTCCGGCCCCTGTTGGCACACTGCCTACACTCGCCCGAGAACGTAGGTTGCGACCCACGGGAGCGAAGCGAACCCCTACCCCGCGAAGCGACCAGAAGAATGCACACAGGAGGCTCAGTGCCCAGCCATGCCAGCGCGCGGATCTCGAAGGTACTCGTCGCCAATCGAGGCGAGATCGCGGTGCGCGTTATCCGGGCGGCCAAGGATGCCGGCCTCGGCAGCGTCGCTGTCTACGCGGAACCCGACGCCGACGCGCCCTTCGTGAAGCTCGCCGACGAGGCCTTCGCCCTCGGTGGCCAGACCTCCGCCGAGTCGTACCTCGTGTTCGACAAGATCCTGGACGCGGCCGCCAAGTCCGGCGCCGACGCCATCCACCCGGGCTACGGCTTCCTCTCCGAGAACGCCGACTTCGCCCAGGCCGTCCTGGACGCCGGGCTGATCTGGATCGGCCCGTCGCCGCAGTCCATCCGCGACCTCGGCGACAAGGTCACCGCGCGGCACATCGCCGAGCGCGCCAACGCGCCGATGGCCGCGGGCACCAAGGACCCGGTGCAGAACGCCGACGAGGTCGTCGCGTTCGCGCAGAAGCACGGCGTCCCGGTGGCCATCAAGGCCGCGTACGGCGGCGGCGGGCGCGGCATGAAGGTCGCGCACACCATCGAGGAGATCCCGGAGCTGTTCGAGTCGGCGACCCGCGAGGCGATCGCCGCCTTCGGCCGCGGCGAGTGCTTCGTCGAGCAGTACCTGGACAAGGCGCGGCACGTCGAGGCGCAGGTCATCGCGGACACGCACGGCAATGTCGTGGTCGCGGGCACCCGCGACTGCTCGCTGCAGCGCCGCTTCCAGAAGCTGGTCGAGGAGGCCCCCGCGCCGTTCCTCTCCGACGCCGTGCGCGCCGAGATCCACGAGTCCGCCAAGCGCATCTGCAAGGAAGCGGGCTACTACGGCGCGGGCACCGTGGAGTACCTGGTGCAGGGCGAGACCGTCTCCTTCCTCGAGGTGAACACCCGCCTGCAGGTGGAGCACCCGGTCACCGAGGAGACCGCGGGCATCGACCTGGTGCGCCAGCAGTTCCGCATCGCCAACGGCGACGCGCTGGAGATCACCGAGGACCCGACCCCGCGCGGCCACTCCATCGAGTTCCGGATCAACGGCGAGGACGCGGGCCGCGGCTTCCTGCCCGCCCCCGGCCCGGTCGCGGTGTACAGCGAGCCCACCGGCCCCGGCGTGCGCGTCGACTCCGGCGTGGTGCAGGGCAGCGTGATCGGCGGGCAGTTCGACTCCATGCTGGCCAAGCTCATCGTCACCGGCGAGAACCGCACCCAGGCGCTGGAGCGGGCCCGCCGGGCGCTGGCCGAGTACCAGGTCGAGGGGTTGGCCACGGTCATCCCGTTCCACCGCGCGGTCATCGACGACCCGGCCTTCATCGGCGACGGGACGAAGTTCGACGTCTACACCAAGTGGATCGAGAACGAGTGGAACAACACCATCGAGCCCTACACCCCCGGTGCCCCCGTCGAGGAGGACGAGGAGGAGCCGCGGCAGAAGGTGGTCGTCGAGGTCGGCGGGCGCCGGGTCGAGGTCTCGCTGCCCGGTAGCTTCTCCATCGGCGGCGGCGCCGCGCCCGCGGGCAACGGCGTCGTCCGGAAGAAGCCGAAGCCGCGCAAGCGCGGCGGGTCCGGCGGCGGCGCCGCCTCCGGCGACGCGGTGACCGCGCCCATGCAGGGCACCGTCGTCAAGGTCGCGGTCGAGGAGGGGCAGTCGGTCGAGGCCGGTGACCTGATCGCCGTGCTCGAGGCGATGAAGATGGAGAATCCGGTCAACGCGCACAAGGCGGGTGTCGTCACCGGGCTCGCCGTCGAGGCCGGGGCCGCCATCACCCAGGGCACCGTGCTGGCCGAGATCAAGTAGCAGTTTCCCGGGGCTAATCCCCGGAGCCGGAGGGCGGTGAGCGCTGACGCTG